>NZ_JBEOXU010000009.1:58873-87469 GCF_040296725.1 Streptomyces sp. NPDC002044 | reverse complement strand
TCGTGAAGCCCTTTGCTCGGCGGCCGCTGCCGGACCGGCCGCCACGGGGCCACGCTCCGGAGGTGACCCTCACCCGGGCCGCACCCGGCCAGTCACCCACCGAATGGTGGGCGGCTGACGTCATTTGGTGCCAGGGCCGGTTCATCGGTGTCTTGAGCTCCCCACCCTCATCGCTCTCTTGAAGCCGGTGCGGGAGCGGCGCGCTTACTCCTTCGGCGGCAATGGGGCAATGCGGCGTAATGGGCCGCTAGAGCTGCCTTGCCGGGGGCGGGGGCGACGTGCGTGACGCCCTGGGCTGTCCGGTATGGGCTCTTGATCCAGAACGCCCGGTGGGCCTCGCGTCGCAGCGGCCGCCAAGGGCTCGGAATTACAACTTCCGTTTAAATACGGTGCTTTGCACGTCTTGATGTGACGTGGCCATGTCGCCAGGCTGTCACCTGGCGCCCACTCCAGCGAAACCCGGCGCCGCAAGCATGGCCACGCCCCACCGGGGCCTCACGGCCACACCCCCCGCACTCAGGGAGCCCTCATGGCACTCAGCTCTGTTGTCTACGCGCGTCGAATCGGCGTGCTCGCCTCGGCCGCCGCGCTCGCGGCCCTGACGTCCCTCGTCAGCGCGCCCGCCGCCCAGGCCGCCCCGCCCACCCCCATCAGCGCCTCGGCCGCCCGCTCCTACCTCGCGACGGTCACGCCCAAGACCGAGGGCTCCACCAGTGGTTACAGCCGTGACCTCTTCCCGCACTGGAGCACCGTCTCGGGCACCTGCAACACCCGCGAGACCGTCCTCAAGCGGGACGGAGTGAACGTCGTCCAGGACTCCGCCTGCGCCGCCGTGAGCGGCAGTTGGTACTCCGAGTACGACGGGGCCACCTGGACCGCGGCCTCCGACATCGACATCGACCACATGGTGCCGCTCGCCGAGGCATGGCGTTCCGGCGCCAACTCCTGGACCACGTCCAAGCGCCAGCAGTTCGCCAACGACCTCACCCGCCCCCAGCTCATAGCGGTCACCGACAACGTCAACCAGGCCAAGGGCGACCTCGACCCCGGCAAGTGGCTGCCGTCGCGTACCGCCTACCGCTGTACGTACGCGCGGATGTGGGTCCAGGTGAAGCAGCACTGGGCCCTGAGCATGGACTCCGGCGAGAAGACGGCCCTGGTCAACGTCCTCAACGGCTGCTGACCCACCCGCCGGACGGTCCCCGGACCCGATCTTTCCCCCGTCAGGGGGAGGCGTGGCTCCCCTTCCCCGTCGTACCGTGATCAAAGGGGATACGAAGGAGGGGGAGTCCATGGCCGGACTGCGTCTGGGACCGCTGCTGCGCCACGTCGACTGGGACACCGGCGGTTCGGCCACGATATGGGTCGAGGCCGACCGCCCGTGCACGGCCGAGGTGCGGTGCGCCGACGGGTCGACAGGCCGTGCGCGCACCTTCCAGGTGGCGGGGCACCACTACGCACTGGTGCCGGTGACCGGCCTGACGCCGGGAGCCACGACGGCGTACGAGGTGCTGCTCGACGGGGCGCAGGTGTGGCCGCTGCCCGACAGTTCCTTCCCGCCGAGCACGATCAGCACCCCGGCGGTGACGGGCCCGGGCCGGTCCGCGCCCGGGCCCGGGCTGCGGGTCACGTTCGGCTCCTGCAGACAGGCCGCGCCGCCGGCCGGCGGGCTGCGCGGGCCGCACGGCGCGGACGCGCTCGACACGCTCGCGGCGCGGCTGGCCGCCGACCCGGAGGCGGTGCGTCCGGACGTTCTGCTGCTGTTGGGCGACCAGGTGTACGCCGATGCGCTGTCCCGGGAGACCCGCGCGTGGATCGCGGCCCGGCGGGACCTGCGGGAGGCCCCGGGCGCGCAGGTCGCGGACTACGAGGAGTACACCCGGCTCTACTACGAGTCCTGGCTGGACCCGGAGATCCGCTGGCTCCTGTCGACCGTGCCGAGCCTGCAGATATTCGACGACCACGACGTCATCGACGACTGGAACACGAGCGAGGCGTGGGTCGCGGAGATGCGGGCGACCCCGTGGTGGCGGGAGCGGATCCTCAGCGGGCTGATGTCGTACTGGGTGTACCAGCACCTGGGCAATCTCTCGCCGGCCGAGCTGGAGCGGGACGGGCTGTATGCCCAGATATGCGCCACCCCGGACGGTACGGAGCCGCTGCGGGCGTTCGCGGCCTTGGCGGACAACGATCCGGCGACGGTGCGCTGGAGCTATCGGCGGGACTTCGGGCGGACGCGGCTGCTGATGGTCGACACCCGGGCGGCGCGGGTCCTGGCCGAGGACGGACGGGCGATGCTCGATCCGACCGAGCACCAGTGGCTGCGGGACAACGCGCTCGCGGGGCACGGGGGGTATGACCACCTGCTGATCGGTTCCTCGCTGCCGTGGCTGATGCCGCCGTTGATCCACGACGCGGAGGCGTGGAACGCAGCGCTGTGCCGCGGGGTGCGGGGGCCGCGCTGGGCGCGGATCGGGGAGAATCTGCGCCGCCGCAGCGATCTTGAGCACTGGCCGGCGTTCCCGGCCTCGTTCGCGGCGCTGACCGATCTGATCGAGGAGGTGGGGACGGGGCCGCGGGCGCCGGCGACGGTGTGCGTGTTGTCGGGCGATGTACACCACGCGTATGTGGCCGAGCCCCGCATACCGAGTACGGCGCGGCTGTTCCAGCTGACGTGTTCGCCGGTGCACAACTCCATCCACACGGCGGTGAAGTTGGGGTTCCGGCTGGGCTGGTCGCGGATGGGGCGGTGGCTGGGGCGTGGCTTCTCCCGGCACGGGCGGACGGGGCGGCCGCCGGTGACCTGGCGGCGTACGGGTGGTCCGTGGTTCGGGAATCAGCTGATGACGCTGGCGCTGGCCGGGCGGACGGCGCGGCTCCGGCTGGACCAGGCGCACAGGAACCGCAAGGGTGCCCGGCTGGTGACGGTGCTGGACCGGGAGCTGACCGGGGCGGAGACGGCGTAGAGGTGGCGGGCCGGGGGGTGGGCGCGGCGTTCGGCGCGGTGCGGTGGCGTGGGGGGAGGTGGACGGGCGGGCGGTGCGGTGGGGCGGGTCTGCGGGGGCGGGGGCCCCGGGCGTCCGTGGGCTGGGCGCCCGGCGTACCCTGTAGGGCTGTCAAGCCGCTCCTGCCGCTCCCCCGCGACGTCGCGGCGCTTCATGCCGCTGCACGTCAACCGGACTGGGGAGTCCCGCCTTGTTTGAGACTCTGGGGTCGCTGACCGCGAGCCCATGGATCTACGCCGTGGTGGCGGTGTCCGTCGTGCTCGATGTCT
The DNA here is from genome assembly GCF_040296725.1 of Streptomyces sp. NPDC002044. NCBI lineage: Bacteria > Bacillati > Actinomycetota > Actinomycetes > Kitasatosporales > Streptomycetaceae > Streptomyces > Streptomyces sp. NPDC002044. Next base: position 84,195 of record NZ_JBEOXU010000009.1, on the reverse strand, counting down.
TCCTGCCGGTGCTCCCGAGCGGCGTGCTGGTGATCACGGCGGCCGCGGCCGCCGCGGCGGCCGGTGCGGCGGGTCCGGTGCCCGTGGCCGTGCCGGTGACCGCCGAGGTGCCCGACATCCTGGCCCTGCTGGTGATCGCCACGGCCTCTTCGGTGCTGGGTGACATGGCCGCGTTCCGGCTGGCCCGGCGCGGTGGGGCCCGGCTGGACCGGGCCATCGCCCGCTCCCGTCGGCTGACCCGGGCGCACGACCGCCTGGGGACGGCACTGGCCCGGGGCGGCGGCGCCCTGGTGGTGATCGCCCGCTTCGCCCCGGCGGGCCGCTCGGTGGTGTCGCTGGGCGCGGGCAAGACGCACCGCAAGGTGATGGAGTTCCTGCCCTGGTCGGTGCTGGCGGGCATGGCCTGGGCGGGGTACAGCGTGGCGCTGGGCTACTTCGGTACGCAGTGGCTCGGTACCCAGTGGCTCGGTACCGCGGTCTCCCTGGTCGCGCTCTTCGCCGGCGGCGCCCTGGCCGCGTACCTCGTGCGCCGCCCGTACCCGGCGAGGACCGCGGCGGCCCCAGCGGCGTAGCGGGCCGCGATCGGCTCGTGCGGGTGAATCGGCTCGTGCGGGTGGATCGGCTCCCCCGGGCGGAGTAGTGCGTCACCCGTTCACCCGGCCCCGATCGCCGCCTCCGGGCCCGGCTCCTAGCGTGCAGAGCACGGTGCGCAACCGAATCCGCGTCACATCCGTGCCCTGGCCGCGCCGTTTCGAGGAGCCGAGGAGTTCTCTCCATGCCCGCCACGCCGCACGCCACGCCGCAGTCCGAGCCCGCCCCGTACTCCGCGTACGCCGGGTGCTCCGCCCACTCCGCCCCGCGCCGTCTGCTGGCCGTCGCGGCCGTGACGCTCGCCGTCGCCGTCGCGACCCCGGCCGCCGTCGCCTTCGCCGCGCCCTCCGCCAGCGTCTCCCCGAGCACCGTCGCCCCGGGCGGCCGGGTCGGGCTCAACGTCGAGGGCTGCGGCACCAAGACCGGCCGGGCCACGTCCACCGCGTTCGGCGAGGTGCAGCTGACTCCCGGCAACCTGGAGGCGACGAACCTGTTCGGCAACGCCACCGTCCACCGCGACGCCGGCGCGGGCACCCACCGCGTCACCTTCGAGTGCGGCGGCGCCGGCGGTCAGCGCGTCATCGCCAACCTGTATGTGTCCCCGGGCGCCGCACGCGGCGGCGAGGGCGGCAGCATCGGCTCGATGAGCACGGCGCAGATCGCCATGGGCGGCGCCCTGGTCGTGGGCGCACTCGGCGCGGGCGTGTGGGTGATCCGCCGGCGCGCGGCCTCGGTCTGAGGGCCGCCCGGCCCGGCACGCACCGCCCCGGAAGCGGGAACCGCTCCGGGGCGCCCGGGCGGGAAGGGGCGGGCGGGTTACGCGGCGGCGGTCTGCCCCCGTACGTGCACCCCGTCCAGCAGCGCCCGCGTGGCCTCGGCGACGGCTTCCACGGCCTCGTCGAACACCTCGCGGTTGTGCGCGGCCGGTGCGCGGAAGCCGGACACCTTCCGTACGTACTGCAGTGCTGCGGCGCGGATCTCCTCCTCGGTGGCCTTCTCGGGGATGGCGGGCGGGCGCAGGGTCTTAATGGAACGGCACATACCTCCACTATCCCGCTAGCGCGGCAGCTCGGCCCCGGAAAGTTTGAGGATCAGGCCGGCCTGGAGCCGGGCGCGCAGTTCCGGGTCGGCGACCTCGTCGAGGAGGCCGATGGCCTGCTGGGTGGACTCGGCGGCCCGTCGGTCGTCGCGCAGGGCGGTGGTCTGATCGGTCATGTGCTTGAGTGCGATGTCGGCCCGGCGGTGGAAGAGCTGTCCGGCGAGCGTGGTGACCAGGCCGACGGAGCTGGTGACGATCCCCAGGTAGAGCTCGCCGCCGTTCTCGGCCTTCCACACGGCCAGCCCGACCCCGGACAGCAGGACCGCCGCTCCGGCCGCGGCGAAGCTCTGGCTGGTGGCGAAGCTGCTGCGGGCCTGGGTCAGTCCGTACGCGTAGTACTCGACGAGGAGGGGCGTGAACTCGTCCCGCCGGTCGCCCAATTGCCCGCCGGGGTGGTGCGGCGGGCCGCCGACGTCGTGGAACGTGGGGTGGCCGGGCCCGGTGGCGGGTGCCGCGGCGGCGGGCGCCGCGAGCCGCGCGAGCAGCCGGTCCCGTTCCTCGGCGCGTCTGCGCTCGAAGGAGGCACCCGCGGCCCGTCGCAGCAGCACCAGCAACGCCGAGGCCGTGACAACGGCCGCGACCACCCCGCCCCACGCGAGCCACTCGCCCATCTCCCGACGATCCCACGCGCGGGCCGCGCGGCCAAGGCCCGTACGGGCGTGCGCCCGGGTGGGGTCCGCCGGCGCTGATGCGGGTGTGGCGGGCGGAATCTAGACTGGCGGAGTCGTGAAAGATCCCGGATTCGAGGGAGATGCGCATCATGGCGAAGCGAGGCAACAAGCGGCGCGCCCGTAGGAAGAACAAGGCGAACCACGGCAAGCGCCCCAACGCCTGACCCACCCCCCTGACGCGAAGGCCCCCGCGCGCACACCCGACCGGGCCTCCGTGCCGCCCGGACCGTGACCTCCCTGCTCCTCGCCGGCGGGGAGGTCGTCTTGTGGGGGCGCGATCCGGCTGTTCCCATGGGATCGGGTCGACATGTCAGGGGGCGGCGTGGCTGAGCCGAAGGTGTCTCGCTGGCGCAAGTCCGGTCACGACCGGCTGTACGTGAACCTGCCGGGCGGCCACTAACCTCCTCGAGGCGCACTTGGCGGACCTCCCCGACCCCGCGGCCCCGCTTCCCGGTCCGCCCCCGGAGGACCAGGCCCGTACGGGCAAAGCCCCCGACTCCCCCGGCTCCTACGGCTCCTCCGCGCTCAGCGGCGGGAGCCGCCTCGCACGCGGTCCGGGGCACGTCAGGCGCGCCCTGGACCGCGTGCTCCGGAGGGAGACCGAGTGGGACCCCTGGTTCAGGGGGCTGGCCGGCGAGCGCATCGTGGGCGCCGAACTCGACCGGCTCACCGCCCGGGGATGGAGGGTGCTGCACTCGATCCCCCTCGCCCGCGGCGGCGACATAGACCACCTGCTCGTCGGCCCGGGCGGCGTCTTCACCGTCAACACCAAGAACGTCCGGGGGAGATCGGTGTGGATCGGCGACGACGTGGTCAAGGTCGACCACGGCCCCCGCGCCCCTACCCGGCCAGGAGCCGCGCCGAGGCGAAGCACGCCCGCGGCATCCTCGAACGTCACTGCCCCTTCCCGGTGGAGGTGGAGCCGGTCCTCGTGTTCGTGGGCGCCCGGGACCTCCCCAAGGAGACGACGCAGCTTCAGGTCCGTGTGTACCGGGAGCGCGAAGTCGCGGCCCTCGGCCCGCTCACCGGCCGCCTCGCACCGGAACAGCTGGACCTCGTCTACGCGGTGGCCCGCCACCGCAAAGCCTGGCTCACCCCCTGACCCGAACGGCAGGCCGGTCACGGCCCAGGAGGCCGGCGGCAACTGCCACAACAGGGTTCAGAGGACGTGCCCATTACCGCAATACGCTGCGGAAGAGTCGGCCTTCAGACCGCACACGCGGCACTTCTTCTTGCCACGCAAGGCGTTCCATGTGTCTTTGGCGGACTGCTCGAGATCTTCAACGCGGTCGCCGATCTCGTTGTGCTTCTTGCGGTCACCGAACCAACGGCTGCTCATCCTGGTCACCTCCAGGCGGAACGAGGTCCCGTCTCTCAGCCTAGCCAGAATCACGCCCCTCGGCCGGTCCGGCGCCGACCGGCCAAACGGCCCCCGCCTGGCGCCCCGCCCGGGCTCCTGTCCTCACGGGGCGGACCCAGCGGCCTCACCGCGGTACACCTGCGGTGCTCTCATCCATGAAGTCAGGCAAGCCCCGTGCGCGGTTTGTGCTTCCAGTGCCCCCTTGCGCGCCTCGCCTGCCGCCCACACCGTGTGCGGAAGGTGCATGTCGGCGTTCTGACCACGCGGGGAGAGGGCGACACATAGTGAGTTCAGCGACACAGTGGGCCACCACGACATTCGGTCCTGTGGCTCTGCAACTGGCCGAGACCGTCCCGGCCTGCCTCGTTGAGGCACACGCCCGAGCGCGTCACGCCCACGAAGGAGTGCACACCCAAACCCTGGAAGCGTACGGACACGGGCTTCACGCCGCGCAGTACGAGGCGCTCGCCGCCGGTCTCACGCCGCTCGAAGGAGCGACCTCACGCCGACTGCAGGGCCGCTCGGTGATGCTCATCGGCAACAATGCCATCTACCCGATCCGCTATGCGAAGAAGGACGTGCCGATCACTGAGGCACGGCTGCGGAAAGCCGTCGGTTTCCGAGCGGACCTGATCCGACGCCACGGCCCAGAACCGATGCAGCAAGCGTTCGATCTCGGCCTGGATGAACTGGACGAAGGGCACGTACATCCGGACGTGGCTCTCCTGCCACGCGATCTCCGTCTGATCATCGTGGCGTACGCCTGCTCGATGGAGCGCGGCGTCATGCGGATCGAGTGGGGCTCCGCAGAGCTGCGGCGCGAGGACCGCTATCTCATCTGGCACCACCATGAGCCCCTCCTGCCGCCGGCACCCCCTCGCGCTGCCTGATCGCGGCTCTCAGAACAACGGCAACTGACACCCCGCCACCCTGAAGCGGGCCTACGCCCCCGCAGCTCCCAAGTCCCGTTGTCCGCCCCCGGATCACCGACCGCTCCCAGCCGCTCCCATAGGTATGGAACTGGATGCGAAAGGCCCCCCGCCATGATCGGCGGGGGGCCTTCTTCGCTGGTGGGCGCGGACGGTTTCGAACCGCCGACATCTGCTTTGTAAGAGCAGCGCTCTACCCCTGAGCTACGCACCCGTGAATGAGTGGACAGCCTACATGCCGGGCACACCCCCCACGCAAACCCGTTCCGGTGGGGGAGAATGGACCGGGGCAAGGCGGACGCGGTACGGGAGAGGGATTGTGACGACGGCATCCCGGCGTTGGTTCGGTGGGCGGGACGAGAGTCGGCGGGCGGATGCGCAGGCGGCCAAGGATGCCGCCGCCGCGGCCTTCTACGAGCTGGACACCGCGCAGCGGGACCTGCGGATCTCGGTGGAGACGATCGCGGCGGCGGACGGTTCGCCCGCCGCGCGGCACGTCGGCGAGGGGTTCGCCGCGCTCGGGCGGCGGATCGACGAGGTCAGCCACGTGTACATCGAGGCGGTCGACGCGCACGACCTGGACCGGCCCGAGCTGGAGGTCTCGGTCGCCGCGCAGGCGACCCGGGAGCTGACCCGGGCCCGCGAGGAGCTCGTACGGGTCAGGGCGGAGCTGGACCGGTTCGAGGAGGGGCTGCGGCCGCTGCTGGACAAGGCGGAGACGCAGCTGGCCCGGGTGGCTCCGGCGCGGGAGCGGGCCAAGGCGGCGCTGCTGGCGGCGAGTGACGCGCTGGACGCCGTACGGGCCAAGGGCATGCGGGCGGACGAGCTGGCCGCGCGGCTCGCGGCGCTGGGCCCCGAGCTGACCATGCTGAACCAGGGCGCCGCGCTCCACGGGGTGCAGGCGACGGTGCAGCGCGCCGACCGCGTCCTCCGGGACGCGGAGGGCGTGCGCGCGGAGGCGGCCCGGCTGCCGGAACGGGCCGCCGAGATCGACCGGCGGCTGGTCAGCCTGCGGACGCGGGCGCAGGCGCTCCGCAACCGGGCGGACCGGGTGGACCCGGTGCTCAGCGAGCTGCGCCGCCGGTTCAGCGCGGCCTGCTGGCAGGACCTCCAGCAGGTGCCGGACCAGGCCGTGCGGGACGTGGAGCAGGCGGAGGACCGGCTGGCGGAGGCCGGCCGGGCGCGCGATGAACAGCGCTGGGCGGACGTGGGGGCGTCGATCGAGGCGGTCCGGGCCTCGCTGGACGCGGTGGACGAGGCGGTGTCGGCGGCACAGGACCGGTTGACGCGGCTGGAGGCGGTGGCGCGCGATCCGCGGGCGGAGGTGGACCGTACCCGGTTCGCGATCCGGGACGCGCAGCGGCTGGCGATGGCGGGCCGGAGCGTGCCCGATCCGCGGCACGCGGCGCCGCTGGACGAGTCGGTGGCACGGGTGGAGCGGGCGGTGGCCGGGCTGGAGGAACGGCACCCGGACTACTGGGCGTTCCTCCAGGAGATGGAGGCCGTGCGGGCCTCGGTGAACCGGGTGGTGTCCGAGATACGGGAGGACCTCGGACACGGCTGAACCGCCGGACCGGCGGCCCGTACCGGCTTCGGCGGACCGGTGCCGCAGTCCGGCCCCGCGGACCGGACCGGTCCCCACCGGACAGCCCCGATCTGCGGGTACGGCCCCCTCGCGCCGCGCGTGGGGCGGTGTCCCGGCGGCTCCGGTTGTCCGTGGCCCTCCGGCGGCGGATGCTGGGAGTGGTGTACGGCCCGAGGCAGAGGAGGGCGGTATGGCTTCCCATGCGGCGCCGCGTATCCGCAAGCCGGTCGGTGCCCGGTTCGACGAGCACCTGCCGGTCGATCACAAGCTGAGCAAGGTGTACCGGGTCGGGGCCGGGCTGACCGGGCTGGTGCTGGTGGTGTTCGGGATCCTGGGGCTGATCGACCGGATCGGCTTCTTCGACACGGGCGGGGACACGGTCCTGACGCTGAACACCAACGGGGCGCTGAGCGTCCTGTCCATCCTCGTGGGACTGCTGCTGTTGTACGGGATGGCCGTGGGCGGGAACTTCGCCTCGACGCTGAACATCGTCCTGGGCCTGCTGTTCATCGCGAGCGGGTTCATCAACCTGGCCCTGCTCGACACCGGGTTGAACTTCCTGGCCTTCAAGATTCCCAACGTGCTGTTCAGCTTCGTCGTCGGCGTGATGCTGATGTGGTTCGGGATGTACGGGCGGGTGGGCAGCGCCCTGCCGCACGACAATCCGTACTGGCGGGCCCGCCACCCCGAGCAGGCGGCCCGGGAGCAACGGGCGCGTGCGGGCCTGGGCGGCGGCGCGGCCCCGGCGGCCCCGTTGACCCCCTCCGCCGCGGCCGACGCGGTGTCGCGCCGTTCGGGGATACCCGTACGGGGTCCCGAGGCTTAGCCTGTGCGCATGCCCCGTTACGAATTCCGCTGCCGGACCTGTGAAGACACCTTCGAGGTCAGCCGGCCCATGGCCGAGTCGTCCGCGCCCGCCGACTGCCCCGCCGGGCACTCCGACACCGTCAAGCTGCTCTCGGCCGTCGCCGTGGGCGGTTCCACCGGTTCCGCCGGCTCCCCCGCCCCGGCCATGAGCGGCGGCGGTGGCGGCTGCTGCGGGGGCGGCGGCTGCGGCTGACCCCGCCGCCGTCCCACGGGCGCGGGACAGGCCGCCCGGTCGGCGACCGCCCGACCGGTGGCCGGGCGGCCCCGTCCCCCGAGCCGCGCCCGCGCTACCGCTTGCGCGACAGCGTCAGGCCGTCGGAGATCGCCAGCAGCACGGAGTCCATGCGCGGGTCCGCCGCGACGTGGTCGTTGTAGGCGCGGACCCCGGCCGCCGCGCCGGTGGCCGACTCGTCGAGGACCGTGCCGTGATAGAGCGTGTTGTCCGTGACGATCAGGCCGCCCGGACGCAGCCGCGGCACGAGCTCCTCCCAGTACGCGATCTGGCTCTGCTTGTCCGCGTCCACGTACGCCAGGTCGATGTGCTCGTCCTCCGGCATGGCCCGCAGGGTGTCGAGCGCCGGGGCGATCCGCAGGTCGATGCGGTCGGCGACCCCGGCCGCCTCCCACGCCTCCCGGCCGTAGCGGGTCCACTCCTCCGAGACGTCGCAAGCGATGATGCGGCCGTCCGCGGGCAGGGCCTGGGCCATCGACAGCGCCGAGAAACCGGTGAAGGTGCCGATCTCGACGATGTGGCGGGCGCCCGTCAGCCGGACGAGGAAGGCCAGCAGCGGCCCCTGCTCCTCGGCCGACTGCATTCCGGCGACGTCGGGGAACTTCTCGTACGTCGTGGCCACGAGCCCCCGCTGTACGGCGTCCAGCGGGGGGTTGTGCGCGAGCATGTACCCGTAGAGGTCTTCAGTGATCTTGGTGCTGTTTCCCTTGGTCATGCACCCAGTCTGCCGAGTCGCCCGGCCTCGCGGGCGAACGCGCGCACGATTGCCTCGCCCGCGAGCACCCCCGCCTCCGTCAGGGACGTCACGGACGGCGACTCCCAGCCCGCGTCGGCCAGTTCGCCGTGTCCCGGGCGCCAGCCCCGGTCGGCCGCGAGCAGCAGGTCCGCGTCCAGGAGCGAGTCACCGGCGGCGAGCGTGGTGGTGGCGCCCGTGCGGCGGGCCACCTCGTGCATCGCCGCGCTCTTGGTCAGCGGGCGCGGCACGGCGTAGATCTTGCGGCCCTGGAGCGAGACGGTCCAGCCGCGGGCGGCCGACCACTCCGCCAGGGACTTCAGCCACTCGTCGGGGAGCAGGGCGCGCTCGACGACGAGGTACGCGAACAGTTCCTCGGCCACCCGCGTCTTGCGCAGCCACGCCGGGTCGGCCGTGGCCTGGAGGTGTGCGTGGACCTCGTCCAGCGGGGCGCACTCCGCGGCCAGCCGGGCCGTGACCTGCCGCCGCCAGTCGCGGTCCGGTACCCCGTCGACCAGCAGCTGGCCGCCGTTGGCGCAGATCGCGTACTGGGCGGGGCGGCCGGGGAAGCGGATGCGCTGGTACTGCTTGCGGGTCCGCGTCGTCGTCGGGACGAAGACCACGGACGGGTCGGCCGTCAGCTCCGTCAGCAGACCCGCCGCCGTCTCCGTCATGTAGGACAGCGGCTTGCTCTCGTGGACCTCCACGCACAGCAGCCGGGGGGCCACCGGGTCGGGCATGGTCAGGCCGAGGGCGGCCGCCGAGTAGATGAGCGTGCGGTCGAGGTCACTGGCTATCAGGAGGGTCACTTCGAGGACACTGCCTTCCCGTCGGCGCCCGTGGCGCCGCGCGTGAAACGGGGGTGGATGAGTCCGACGCAGGTGTAGGGCAGGCCGTCGACCTCTTCCACCGGTACGCCGCGCTGCTCGGCGAGCAGCCGTACGTGGTCCAGGTCGGGTCCGGCGCCGCGCTGGGCGAGGATCTTCCACGGCACCCGGCGCAGCAGGACCCGGGTGGTCTCGCCGACGCCCGGCTTGACCAGGTTCACGTCGTGGATGCCGTACTCCTCGCTGATCCGCTCGACCGCCGCCCAGCCCTCCCAGGTGGGGGTCCGGTCGGCGGCGAGGAGTTCCTTGACCTCCTCGGCGACGGCGTCGGCCACCTCGTCGAAACGGGCGGCGACGGTGTCGACGAAGTCGACGGAGACGTCTGCTCCGGCGAGCTCCCGGTAGAACTTCCCGCCGTGGAAGTCGGCGGGGCCCACCAGGTCGGACCTGAGAACCGTACGCGAGATGAGACCGGAAACGGTGGAATTGAGACAGGCGGAGGGGATCAGGAAGTCCTCGCGGGTGCCGTACGTCTCCACGCAGGAGCCGGGGTCGGCGAGGACGACGATCTCGGGGTTGAAGCCCTCGAACGCGGAGAGGGCCTCGCGCAGCTCGCGGGTGATGGCGCCCTTGCCGGTCCAGCCGTCGACGAAGACGATGTCGGCCGGGTCGTGGTGGGCGGCGAGCCAGCGCAGCGCGTTGGCGTCGATGCCGCGGCCGCGGACGATGGAGACGGCGTAGTGCGGGAGGTCCAGGCCGTGCCGGGTCTGGGCCCAGCGGCGCATCAGGACGCCGACGGGCGTGCCGGCGCGGGCCAGGGAGACCAGGACCGGGGACGGGGAGCGCTCGGCGAGGACGGTCTCGGTGACCGTGCCGACGGCCCGGGCGATGCGGGCGGCGGAGTCGTTCAGGGCGCTCTGGTAGAGCTGCTGGTACTGCGGCGACGGCTGGTACTCGACGGGCAGGGACTCGGCGTAGTGGGCGCCGCCCGCCTGGATGGCCTCCTCGCGCTCCTCGGTCGGTGCCTCCAGCTCGACGTCGGAGAAGTCCTGGAGCAGCCAGCCGACGTCCTCGGGGGCGTAGGAGGAGAACGCGGGGCCGCGCAGGGGCTCGGACATGATCGGCTCCTGCCGGTCGGGTACGTACGAGGGCAGGACGGCCAGCAGGACCCGGCCGGTGTGCGGGACGAGGGCCGCCAGGAGCCCCGTCCGCAGGGCGGGGGTGTCCCCGGCGGAGTCGACGACGGCGACGACGGCGTCGAAACCGGCGCCCGCGGTGCCGCGGACGTTGTAGGCGTACCGGTCGCCGGGGCCGTCGGCGGGGGCGTCGTGGGCGGGGAAGACGAGGCGGGTGCGGATGGCGTAGCCGGGGTCGTCCACGGCGAGGACGGGCGAGCGGGTGGTCGTCGAGAAGCGGACCTCGCGGGCCGCCCCCGCGTCCTCCAGGGCCTTCGCGAGGCGCAGCGGCGCGTACATCAGCTCCTCGTTGCCCAGGACGAGGACCCGGCCGGGCTCGGTGCCGAGCGCGGTCGCGAGCTGCCCGGCGAGGGCGGGGAGGGCGGCCTCCAGCCGGGCGCGGTGCGCGGGCGTGAAGCCGTGCCGGCCGCCGTCGGGGACGTCGGCCGGCCAGTCCAGCGGGACCTGCTCCCAAGCGGGCTCGCGGGGTTCCCCGCCGGCGCCCGCGGCGGACGCGGCGTGCTCCGCGGAGGCGGCGGCGCGCTCCGCTGGGGCGGCGGCGCGCTCCGCGGAGGCGGCGTGCGCCTCGTACTCCTCGACCAGGGCCTGGCCCCTGGCCAGGACTCCTTCGGGCAGGGACACCGTGCCCGAGGCCAGGGCGATCAGGTCCACGCGGGCGCCTAGCTCGGCGGCGAAGGCGGTGAGCCGGTCGCGGTCGGCCGGGGAGCGCACGTCGACGAGGGCGACGACGACGTAGTGCCGGCGGGGGTGGCGGGCGTGCAGGTCCCGGATGGTGTTCAGGACCGTACTGCCCGTGGAGAACTCGTCGTCGACCAGGACCAGCGGCCCGCTGCCCGCGAGCAGCTCCGGGTCCTCGGGCAGCAGCAGGTGTGAGGTGGCGTGCGAATGGGCCTCCTCGAACCCGCCGGCGGGCTCCACTCCTGGCACGGGCCGGCGGGTGGAGTGCAGGTAGGGAGCGGGGCCCAGGCCGTCGGCGACGCAGTGGCCGAGGCCGGTGGCGGTTTCGGCGTAGCCGAGGACCACGGCGGAGGCCGCGTCCTCGCCCAGCAGCGCGCGGACGCGCTCGCCGAGGCCGTACCCGGCGGCGTACACCGTCCGCGGGGACTGCGGGACGTGCTTGCCGAGCACCTGTGAGACCAGCAGGTGCGCCCGTTTGGGGTTGCGCCGCAGCGCCAGGCCCAGCAGTTCGTCCAGCCGCGGCGGTCCGGTGTCCGGAGCCTCTTCCAGGCCCACGCCGAGCCGCTGCGCGACCCAGGTTCCCGACCAGACCTCGTCGACCTCGTCGATCGTCTTGCCTTTCCTCGTCGTCAAGGACGGACTCACACCTGGAGCCCGGCCGTGAGGAGGTCGACGAATCCGACCTCCTCCTTCGCCACCCCGAACACCTCGGCGCGCAGCATGGTGCGCTCGGCCCAGGCCCGGTGGGGCTTCACCTCGTTCATTTTGTTCGTATAAGCGGAACGCATCACTCCACCACCATCGCGCTCGGGGCGCAGGATGTCCTGGGCGTCGCTGAACTCCTCGTGGGAGACCACCGACAGCGCGTGCACGGGCGTGACGTGGGCGGGGTGGATGCAGGTCTTGCCCAGCAGCCCGTTCGCCCGGTCGAGCTCGATCTCGCGCAGCAGTCCGTCGAGGTCGTGCTCGATCAGGGCGGTGCGCAGCTCCTCCACCCCCTCCTCCAGGAAGGGGCTGCGGCGCAGCTGGGGCTTGAAGAGGCGCTGCTGACTGCGGAAGTACTCCCAGACCGGGCCGGTCACGGTGAATCCGGTGCCGTCGGCGCGGCTGAGGACGTTGACGACGTCCGCGATGACGCCCGCGACGATCTGGACGTCGTAGGCGGTCATGTCGGGGGTGCGCCGCAGCCCGTACGCGGAGCAGAAGTCGGTCACGCCGAGGCGCAGGGCCAGGACCCGTTCGCGGTGCTCGTTGACCGTCCGGGAGATGCCGGCGAGGGCTTCGACGCGGGTTTCCAGGTGGAGCAGCTCCGGGGTCTCCAGGACGGGCATCGCGTACAGGCGGGGTACTCCGCTCGCGGCCTCCGCGTGGGCGACGGCCTCCAGGAAGGCGATTCCGCGGCTTTCGTCGAACTTCGGGAGTACGAATCCGGCCAGTCGCCGCACGGATCCGCCGAGGCGGCGCGCCAGGTCGGGGATCTGCTCGGGGGTACGGACGCGGACGAACAGCAGCGGGAGCTCCGCGGCGTCCGGGTCGTGGGCGTCGTAGCCGGCCTGCTCCCGGTCGAGCCGCGCGAACTGCCGGACGAGGTTCTCCTCGGCCCCGGCGACATCGCCGTCGCTGATGGAATCCTCCAGGCAGAGCACCATGGAGACGACTCCCCGGCCGGCCTGCTTGCGGACGTCCGCGGCGAGCTGGGGGCGGGTGGCGGGGCTGTAGAGCGTGGCGCCCAGGGCGGCGGCGAGGATGCGGGCCGGTGAGGCGCCGGTGAACTCCACCGGCTCCTGATGAAAGAGGTCCTTACGGACGGTAGGCGATATGTGCCCAAAGTGACGCATGTGCTTCCCCCGTACTGCCTCGGCGGCCCATCTGGCATGGCCGGTAATAGTACGTACGAACCTGAGTCGAGAGTTCCTCAAGCACATGAAGTTCAGGTAACCCTCTTGCACCATGCCCAGGTCTCGCGTTCGAGAGCAAGGTCCTACGGGGGGCCGCATTGTCCCGGTCGCCCCCGGGAGGGCAGGATGACGGGCATGACGCACGCGATGCAGAAGGGCTCCAACATCCCGGTGGCCGCCACGGCGGTCCGGGCGGTGCTGCGCTGGACGGGTGGCCCCGACGTGCCGGACGTGGACGCGTCCGCCCTGCTCGTGGGCTCGGACGGCCGGGTGCGTTCGGACGAGGACTTCGTCTTCTACAACCAGCCCCGGCACCCGTCCGGAGCCGTCTGGCGCCTGGGGAAGAAGCAGATCGGCGACGCGGTCACCGACGCCGTGCAGGCGGACCTGCGGACGGTCACCGCGTCCGTCGATCGTGTCCTGGTCGTCGCCTCCGCCGAGGACATCCCCTTCGAGCGCGTCCGCGACCTGCGCATCCTGCTCTACGACGCCACCTCGGCCGGCGCCTCGGAGCCGCTGGCGTACTTCGACGTCCGGCCCGAGACCGGCGCCGAGACGGCCGTGATCTGCGGGGAGCTGTACCGCCGCGGCGACGGGTGGAAGTTCCGCGCGCTCGGCGAGGGCTACTCCGACGGCCTGGTGGGGCTGGCGACCGACCACGGCATCTCGGTCGACGAGAACGCCGCGGAGGGCGCGCCCGAGCCCGCGGGGAGCCCGACGGCCGGGCCCACCTCCGAGCAGACCACCGCGATGGCGCCGCCCACACAGGCCCCGCCGCCGGTCCCGCCCGCGTACGGGTACCCCCAGCCGGTGTCCCCGGCGCCGGTGCCGGGCCCGGGCGCGGACCCGTCCTTCCGGCTGCCGGTGCAGGGCCCCCAGTTCATCCGCCGCTGACCGGGGCCGCTCCCGGGCGCGCTGACGGCACCGGCTGCCCGGGCGGTCCGCCGCCGGCCCCGGCCCCGGACCGGGCGCGTCAGGCCCTGGTGCTCTTGTAGCCCCGCCCCCACTGGAGCCCCCAGCCGTACAGCCGGTCCAGCTCGGCCTGGAATCCGTACACGAACTTCACCTCGCGGCGCACGACGAGCTCTCCCTTGACCTTCTCCAGGGAGACGACGGCGCAGGAGCGGGCCTGCGGCTGCCGCTCGTCCAGTGGGATCTCGATCCGCGGCCCGGTGACCGGGTAGAGGGTCACCATGGCGTGCGTCCGGTCGAAGGCCGGGGTCTGGTCGTAGATGTAGACGAAGACCAGCAGCCGTTTGATGTCGTCGGCGTGGTCCAGGTTGACGTACAGGGTCTCCCCCGACCCCGAACCGAACCGGTCGTCGCCGCTGAGCTTGACGAACGGCGGGTCGTTGAGGTCTCCGAGCAGGTTGCCGAGCGGCTGGACGGCGCCGCGGGTGCCGTCGGTCAGCTCGTACAGGCAGCCCATGTCGAGGTCGACGTTGACCATGCCCTGGGTGTGCGCCTGCACCATGTCCGGCTTGAAGAGCTTGAACGGGTGGCGGAAGAGCTGCCCGCTCTGGCCGGAGCGGCCGCCTATGTCCGAGGTGCGCATGCGCCAGGACAGGTTGACGCGCAGGTTGCCGTGGACCGCTCCCTGTTTGCTGAGCGACACCGTCGGCTGCCGCTTGGTCAGCTCGATCGCGTTCGACGAGGCGCTGCCCGACTGGAACTGCACGGCACGGCTGCCCAAGATGCCGTCGAAGAAGCCCATCCCCCACTACCCCCCTGGTTTCCCTGGTCCCCTGGATGCCTACGGCAAGCGGGGCGGCCCGCCGGGTCCACGGCCCCTCCCCCGGACTTCCGTCCGGGAGGGACCCCCTGGGCCGCCCCGCAATGGAGCGTTCCGCATTAACGCCGGGGTCATGCCTCTACGGCGACCCCCTCCTTCTCCAAACTCTCCAAGCGCTTGTTGCGGCGCACCGAGGACCAGAAGGACCAGCCGATCAGCACGACGCCGACGAGACCGGTGATGAACTCGTTGATCTCGTACTGGATGGTGACGAGCAGGATGACGGCGAGCGCTCCGATGGCGTAGTGCGCGCCGTGCTCCAGGTAGACGTAGTCGTCGAGGGTGCCCTGGCGGACCAGGTAGACCGTCAGCGACCGGACGTACATGGCACCGACGCCGAGGCCGAGGGCCATGAGCACGATGTCGTTGGTGATGGCGAAGGCGCCGATGACCCCGTCGAAGGAGAACGAGGCGTCGAGGACCTCCAGGTAGAGGAACATGAAGAACGCGGCCTTGCCGGCCATGGCGACGGCCGAGACGGGCTTGCCGGTCTTCTTGGCCTCCTCCTCCGCCTCGCTGACGGCCTCCTCCTCTTCCTCCAGCTTGTTCTCGAAGTAGCCGGAGAGGCCGCCGACCACCATGTAGGTGATCAGGCCGAGGATGCCGGAGATAAGGACGGTCTGCGCCTTGTCCACGTGCATGCCACCGTGCTGGTGGGCGTTGGCGCCGAAGGTCATCGCGGTCACGGCCAGGACGATCAGCGCGATGCACGCCGAGAGCATGTCGACCTTGCCGAGCTTGGCGAGCGGGCGCTCCAGCCACGCGAGCCACTTGATGTCACGGTCCTCGAAGATGAAGTCGAGGAAGATCATCAGGAGGAACATGCCGCCGAAGGCGGCGATGGACGGGTGCGCGTCGGTGACGAGCTGCTGGTACATGTCCTTGTCGTTCATGGCCAGATCGACGGCCTCGATGGGCCCGATCTTGGCGCTGATCGCAACGATCACCACGGGGAAGACCAGCCGCATGCCGAACACGGCGATGAGGATGCCGATGGTGAGGAAGATCTTCTGCCAGAAGGCATTCATCTTCTTCAGGATCCCGGCGTTGACCACCGCGTTGTCGAAAGACAGCGAGATCTCGAGGATGCAGAGGATCGCGACGATCCCGAAAGCCTCCCACCCCCCGTAGAGAACCGCTGCGACCAGACCGAGCGCAGTGACTGCGAACGACCAGCCGAAGGTTTTGAGAACCACTGGCACCCCATCGTCTTGTACGGCTTTACGAAACGTTGACCCCGAAGTCTAGAGCGATGCCCCGGAGCCCCGACGCGTACCCCTGCCCCACGGCCCGGAACTTCCATTCGCCGCCGTAGCGGTAGACCTCGCCGAAGATCATCGCGGTCTCGCTGGAGGCGTCCTCGGAGAGGTCGTAGCGGGCCAGTTCCTGGCCGTCCGCCTGGTTCACCACGCGGATGAAGGCGTTGCTGATCTGGCCGAAGCTCTGCCGCCGGGCCTCGGCGTCGTGAATGGAGACCGGGAAGACGATCTTGTCGACCTGGGCGGGCACCTGGGACAGGTCGATGATGATCGACTCGTCGTCGCCGTCGCCCTCCCCGGTGAGGTTGTCCCCCGTGTGTTCGACGGAGCCGTCGGGGCTCGTCAGGTTGTTGTAGAAGACGAAGTAGTCGTCCCCGAGCACCCGGCCGCTGTTGCAGAGCAGCGCGCTGGCATCGAGGTCGAAGTCCGCTCCGGTGGTCGAGCGCGCGTCCCATCCGAGGCCGATCAGAACCCGGGTCAGGTTCGGTGCGGCCTTGGAGAGGGAGACATTGCCCCCCTTGGCGAGTGTGACGCCCATGTTGTGGTCCTCCCCGGACGACGATGTGACTGGTCTGGCTTCTGTGACTGGTCTGGCCTCGACGGCCGGCCCTTGTGACCACTGTGGCGGCTGTGGCCGGTCTGGCCCCCGCGCCCGGCCTGGAGCTGCCACGGGCGGCCCCCGGCCCGGCACAAGCGGCCAAAGCCCGTCCGGCGCCGTACACACAGTGCACGGCGCCGGACGGGTGAACAGCTCTGGGACTCAGACGTTGACGCCGAAGTCCTGCGCGATGCCGCGCAGGCCCGAGGCGTAGCCCTGGCCGATCGCACGGAACTTCCACTCGGCACCGTTGCGGTACAGCTCGCCGAAGACCATGGCGGTCTCGGTCGAGGCGTCCTCGGAGAGGTCGTAACGGGCGAGCTCGGTGTTGTCGGACTGGTTCACGACGCGGATGTAGGCGTTGCGGACCTGGCCGAAGCTCTGCTGGCGGCTCTCGGCCTCGTAGATCGAGACCGGGAAGACGATCTTGGAGACATCGGCCGGGACACCGGCGAGGTTGACCTTGATCGCCTCGTCGTCGCCCTCGCCCTCACCGGTGGTGTTGTCACCGGTGTGCTCGACGGAACCGTCGGGGCTCTTCAGGTTGTTGAAGAAGACGAAGTTCGAGTCGTTGGCGACCTTGCCCTGGTCGTTGGTCAGGATCGCGCTGGCGTCGAGGTCGAAGTCGCCGCCGGTGGTGGTACGAGCGTCCCAGCCCAGACCGACGATGACCGCCGTCAGGTTAGGCGCGGCCTTGGTCAGCGAGACGTTGCCGCCCTTGCTGAGGCTGACTCCCACGGGTCCTCCATTGGTGTCTGTGTGGGGCGGTGCCCCCGTCGTGCGTTTGCTACCGGATCAACGTTTCGATCCTAGTGACGGGTTCCCGCCTGTACGCGTTTTTGGTGCGGATGCCGCTCGGAGACTCTCAGAGACTGTCGAGCGCCCCGATGTACTCGTTCAGGTCACGCGCGTCGGGCAGCCCGTTGACGACAGTCCACCGCACGACGCCGTCCTTGTCGATGACGAAGGTGCCGCGAACCGCGCAGCCCTTGTCCTCGTCGAAGACCCCGTACGCCCTGGAGGTCTCTCCGTGCGGCCAGAAGTCCGACAGCAGCGGGTACTCCAGCCCCTCCTGCTCGCCGAAGACGCGCAGGGTCGGCACGGAGTCGTTGGAGACCGCGAGGAGCTGCACGTCGTCGTTCTGGAAGCGCGGAAGCTGGTCGCGCAGCTCGCACAGCTCGCCGGTGCAGACGCCGGTGAAGGCGAACGGGTAGAAGAGCAGCACGACGGCCTTCTCCCCCCGGAAGTCCGAGAGCCGCACGGTGGCGCCGTGGTTGTCCTTGAGCTCGAAGTCCGGGGCCTTGTCGCCGACCTCGATCGCCATCTCTCGCATCCCTTCGTTCCTGCTTCGCCGCATTGGGCCGTTCGGGTGGTGCCAGCCTAGGCCCTGGGGGCCCGCCGGGCCGCGAACGCGCACGCCCCGCCGGCCGGGATCACCCGGATCGGCGGGGCGTGCGTGTCCGCTTCGACTGCGGGGCGCGGCTCAGCGCTTCTTGGCTGCGGCCTTGGGCGTCACCAGCTTGGTGGCGGTCCAGTCCTTGCCCACGCTGACGGGCTTGGCCTGGGAGAGGCCGGCGGTCTCGACGGCCTCGCTGATGTCGCTGGCCTCCACGAAGCCGGCACGGCCGGTCTTCGGAGTCAGCAGCAGGACGACTGCACTCTCGTCGACCAGCTCGATGGCGTCGACGAGTGCGTCGGTCAGGTCGCCGTCCTCTTCCCGGAACCAGAGGACCACGGCGTCGACCTCGTCGTCGTAGTCCTCGTCGACGAGGTCGCTGCCGATCTGGTCCTGAATGGACTCACGGAAATCCCGATCGACATCGTCGTCGTAGCCGATCTCCTGGACCACCTGGTCGGACTGGAAGCCAAGTCGGGTGACCGGGCTCTCCGCGTGGTCCGCGGTCGCGCTCACGGGGTGCCTCCTGCTCATGTTCGGTGAATGTCTTCGGCGGCGCGCGTACGCGCAGCATTGGGCGTAGTCCACACGGACGCGGCGGATCGCGCAAGTACCCGGCCGCCGAGACCGTCGAAACGGTGACGATTGCGGCCGTCTCGCCGCAACTTTCAGTCTGCCCGCGTGCACCTCTGGTGATTCATCCCACACCATTCCAGCTCATTCGGCATCGCTTGAGGACTTTCCTACCTGTTTGAGGGACGAACGGCCTTACGAAATCATCGCCCGGCTTGGGCGTAAGGTTGCGTTTTGGCCGGTTCATCACCGGTCTCCAGCCTCGGAAACCCCGTCGGCTCCGGGGATTACCCGGGGGTAAAGATGACGATCCCGGCCGAGCGTAAGACCATGGGAGGCGGCGCCCCCAGGTGCGACTCCGGCACGACCACCCCGACAGTGAAGGAACAGCGTGGCTTCCGCATCCGATCGCAACCCGATCATCATTGGCGGTCTTCCGAGCCAGGTCCCGGACTTCGATCCGGAAGAGACGCAGGAGTGGCTCGACTCCCTCGACGCCGCCGTCGACGAGCGGGGCCGCGAGCGCGCCCGCTACCTGATGCTGCGGCTGATCGAGCGGGCCCGCGAGAAGCGCGTGGCCGTGCCCGAGATGCGCTCCACGGACTACGTCAACACCATCGCCACCAAGGACGAGCCGTTCTTCCCCGGCAACGAGGAGATCGAGCGCAAGGTCCTCAACGCCACCCGGTGGAACGCGGCCGTCATGGTCTCGCGCGCCCAGCGCCCCGGGATCGGCGTCGGCGGCCACATCGCCACCTTCGCCTCCTCCGCGTCCCTCTACGACGTGGGCTTCAACCACTTCTTCCGGGGCAAGGACGAGGGTGACGGCGGCGACCAGATCTTCTTCCAGGGCCACGCCTCCCCGGGCATCTACGCCCGCGCCTACCTCCTGGACCGGCTCTCCGAGCAGCAGCTCGACGCGTTCCGCCAGGAGAAGTCGAAGGCCCCGTACGGCCTTTCCAGTTACCCGCACCCGCGGCTGATGCCGGACTTCTGGGAGTTCCCGACCGTCTCGATGGGCCTCGGCCCGCTCGGTGCGATCTACCAGGCGCGGATGAACCGGTACATGCAGGCGCGCGGCATCGCGGACACCTCGAAGTCCCACGTCTGGGCCTACCTGGGCGACGGCGAGATGGACGAGCCCGAGTCGCTCGGCCAGCTGTCGATCGCGGCCCGCGAGAACCTCGACAACCTGACGTTCGTCGTCAACTGCAACCTCCAGCGGCTCGACGGCCCCGTGCGCGGCAACGGCAAGATCATGCAGGAGCTGGAGTCGCAGTTCCGCGGCGCCGGCTGGAACGTCATCAAGCTGATCTGGGACCGCTCCTGGGACCCGCTGCTGGCCCAGGACCGCGACGGCATCCTGGTCAACAAGATGAACACCACGCCCGACGGCCAGTTCCAGACGTACGCCACCGAGTCGGGCGCGTACATCCGCGACCACTTCTTCGGCGGCGACCAGCGGCTGCGCGCGATGGTCGAGAACATGTCCGACTACCAGATCCAGCACCTGGGCCGCGGCGGACACGACCACAAGAAGGTCTACGCGGCGTACGCGGCGGCCAAGGCGCACAAGGGCCAGCCGACGGTCATCCTGGCGCAGACGGTCAAGGGCTGGACGCTCGGCCCGAACTTCGAGGGCCGTAACGCGACGCACCAGATGAAGAAGCTGACGGTCGACGACCTCAAGCGCTTCCGCGACCGTCTGCACATCCCGATCACGGACGCGCAGCTGGACGGTGGCGCCCCGCCGTACTACCACCCGGGCCGCGACTCCCCCGAGATCCAGTACATGCACGACCGGCGCAACGCGCTGGGCGGCTACGTGCCGACCCGCGTGGTGCGCGCGAAGCCGCTGCAGCTGCCGGACGAGAAGACGTACGCCGCCGCGAAGAAGGGCTCGGGCCAGCAGTCGATCGCCACGACGATGGCGTTCGTCCGCATCCTGAAGGACCTGATGCGGGACAAGGAGATCGGCCGGCGATTCGTGCTGATCGCGCCCGACGAGTACCGCACCTTCGGCATGGACGCGTTCTTCCCGAGTGCCAAGATCTACAACCCGCTGGGCCAGCAGTACGAGGCGGTCGACCGCGACCTGCTGCTCGCGTACAAGGAGTCGCCGACCGGCCAGATGCTGCACGACGGCATCTCGGAGGCGGGCTGCACGGCCTCGCTGATCGCCGCCGGCTCGGCGTACGCGACGCACGGCGAGCCGCTGATCCCGGTCTACGTCTTCTACTCGATGTTCGGTTTCCAGCGCACCGGTGACCAGTTCTGGCAGATGGCCGACCAGCTCGCGCGCGGTTTCGTCCTCGGCGCCACCGCCGGCCGGACCACCCTCACGGGTGAGGGCCTCCAGCACGCCGACGGCCACTCCCAGCTGCTCGCGTCGACCAACCCGGGCTGCGTGTCCTACGACCCGGCCTACGGCTACGAGATCGCGCACATCGTCAAGGACGGCCTGCGGCGGATGTACGGCCCCGAGGCCGAGGACGTCTTCTACTACCTGACCGTCTACAACGAGCCCATCCAGCACCCGGCGGAGCCGGACGGCGTCGACACCGAGGGCATTCTCAAGGGCATCCACCGGGTGTCCGAGGGCACCTCGGGCACCATCGGGGCGCAGCTCATGGCCTCGGGCGTGGCGGTGCCGTGGGCGCTGGAGGCGCAGCGGCTGCTGGCGCAGGACTGGGGCGTCCGGGCGGACGTCTGGTCGGCAACCTCCTGGAACGAGCTGCGGCGCGAGGCCGTCGAGGTGGAGGAGCACAACCTGCTCCACCCGGAGGAGGAGCAGCGCGTGCCGTACGTGACGCGCAAGCTGTCCGGTGCCGAGGGCCCGTTCGTGGCGGTCTCGGACTGGATGCGGGCCGTCCCGGACCAGATCTCGCGCTGGGTGCCCGGTACGTACACCTCGCTGGGCGCGGACGGCTTCGGTTTCGCGGACACGCGCGGTGCGGCCCGGCGCTTCTTTCACATCGACGCCCAGTCGGTGGTCCTGGCGACGCTGACCGAGCTGGCCCGGGACGGGAAGATCGACCGGTCGTTGCTGAAGCAGGCCGTGGACCGCTACCAGCTGCTGGACGTGGCGGCCGCCGAGCCGGGCGCGGCGGGCGGCGACGCCTGACGTCGACGACGACATCGACGCGGAACCGCTGAGGACGGCCCCCGGGGACTCCCCCCGGGGGCCGTCCCGGCTTTATGGGTTCCTTACGATGCTCCGCATGAAGGAACTCTCCCGCCAGCTGCTGTGGGAGCGGCGGAGCCAGACCCCGCTGCTCGTGCTCGCCGTGGGCTTCGCCGTCGCGTACGCCGTGCCGATCGTGGCGCCGGACGCGCCGGCGTCCGTGCACCGGGCGTGCCTGGTCACCGAGTGGGTGGTGTGGTCGGCGTTCGCCTGCGACTACCTCGTGCGGCTGGGTCTGTCGCCCGCCCGGAAAGCCTTCGTACGGACGCACTGGATGGACCTGGCGGCGGTCCTGCTGCCGATGATCCAGCCGCTGCGGCTGCTGCGGCTGGTCTCCACTCTGCTGCTGGTGGGGCGGCGGGCCCGGATGGCTCCGCAGATCCGGCTGACCACGTACGTGGCGGGGGCGGTGGTCGGACTGCTGATGTTCGGTTCGCTGGCGGTGCTGAGCGTGGAGCGGGACGCCCCCGGCGGGAACATCAAGAACCTCGGCGACGCCCTGTGGTGGTCGGTGACCACCATGACGACGGTCGGTTACGGCGACCACTCCCCCACCACCGGCCTGGGGCGGCTGCTGGCGGTGGGGCTGATGCTGTCGGGCATCGCGCTGCTGGGTGTGGTCACCGCCAATATCGCGGCCTGGTTCATCTCCCGGTTCGAGCGCGACGACCGGGCGGAGCGGGAGCAGACCGCCGCGATCGCCGAACTGGCGGCGGAGGTACGGGCGCTGCGCGCGGAGGTCGCCCGGCTGGGCGGACCGGGTGCGGCGCCGGGTGCGGTGACCGGCGTACCGGCCGGGGCGCCCGGCGCCGTTCCGGCCGCGCGGCCTAGTGCTCCCACACCTTGAAGGCCCTCACCTGGTAGGGCGATTGGGGCAGCCAGACCCCGTCGCCGGGATAGGTCTGGAACTCCCCGGTCTCCGCGCACTCGGCCGACTGGTAGGTGGTCACCGGGCGGCCCGTCCGGTTGGCGAGGGCCTGGGCGCTCTTGCCGGCGGGCAGGGCCGTGCAGCTGTTGATGTCGAGGGTGCTGAGCTCGTGGACGTGCCGGACGCCCTTGAACTCCGGTTTCGCCCACAGGCACAGCTGGCCGGCCGCGCAGCTGCCGAGCGCGGCGGGCGCCGGCCCGGCGACGGGCCGTCCCGGGGCGCCGTGGGTCGGGGCGCCGTGGGTCGGGGCGCCGTGGGTCGGGGCGGCCTGCGCGGTCGCGGCGTGGGCGGTGGGCGCCGTGCTCGGGACGAGCGCGGCGGCGGCCAGGGCGGCGACGGCCAGGACGGTGGTGCCGCGGGGGATGTTACACGTACGCATGACGGGTCAACTCCTTGTGGACGAGGGGCGCCCCGGACCGTTCCGGAGCACCGTCCCCACCACGCTGACCTGCGATGACGGTCGGACGGAAGAGGCCCGACCCGGGTCCACCCGGATAGGCGACAGCCCCGCCGGGTACCTCCGGCGGGGCTGTCGCGCGTACGGGGTTGACGTCCGCGGGGGCCGTCGGGGCGGCCGTCAGATGTGGGCCGCGCCCGCTCCTTCGGGGGCGTTCTCGCCGCGCTTGGTGAAGCAGGCCACGACGGCGGCGAGGACCGCGACGACCCCGGCGACGGTGAAGGCCGTGCCCATGCCGTCCACGAAGGTGTCGTGCGCGACCTTGGTGATCGCCTGCGCGACGGCCTCGGGGGCGCCGGGCGGTACGGGTGCGAGGCCGACCTGGATGCCGCGCTCGGCGAGTTCCGTCTGCTCGGGGGTGAGCGGGGGCAGTCCCGCGGCCCGCCAGTTGTCCCCGAACGAGTTGCCGACCGAGCCGGCCATGACCGCGCCGAGGACGGCGGTGCCGAGGCTTCCGCCGACCTGCATGGCGGCCTGCTGGAGGCCGCCGGCCACTCCCGACAGCTCCAGCGGGGCGTTGCCGACGATGACCTCGGTGGCGCCGACCATGACGGGCGCGAGGCCGAAGCCGAGCAGCGCGAACCAGAGGGACATGACCGCGGTGCCGGTGCCGGGGGTGAGCTGGGCCATCCCGAAGCAGGCGGCGGCGGTGGCGACCATGCCGGCGACGAGCGGGACGCGCGGGCCGACCTTGGTGATCGCGATACCGGCCAGCGGCGAACCGATGATCATCATGCCGGTGAGCGGGAGCAGGTGCAGACCGCTGTCGACCGGGCTCATGCCGTGCACGTTCTGCAGGTAGAAGGTGACGAAGAACAGGCCGCCCATGAAGGCGAACGCCATCAGCACCATCAGCACGGTGCCCGCGGACAGCGGCAGCGAGCGGAACATGCCCAGCGGGATGAGCGGTTCGGCGACCCGGCCCTCCCAGAAGGTGAAGAGGACGAAGCCGAGCACCGCGGCGGCGAGGAACAGCAGGGTCTTGTAGTCGCCCCAGCCCCACTCGGCGGCCTTGATCAGGGCCCAGATGAGGGAGAACATCGCGCCCGACAGCAGCAGGATGCCGAGGACGTCGAAGGAGCGCGGGGCCTTCGCGGCCCGGTGGTCGACCAGGATGAAGAGACCGAAGAGCAGGGCGACGATGCCGACGGGCACGTTGATGAAGAAGACCGACTGCCAGCTGACGTGTTCGACGAGCAGGCCGCCGACGATGGGCCCGGCGGCGGTCGAGGCGCCGATGACCATGCCCCAGATGCCGATGGCCATGTTCAGCTTCTCGGCGGGGAACGTGGCGCGCAGCAGGCCGAGCGCGGCGGGCATGAGCAGGGCCCCGAAGAGGCCCTGGGCGACGCGGAAGCCGATGACCAGCTCGACGCCGGTGGACAGCCCGATGGCGGCGGAGGAGACCGCGAAGCCGGCGATGCCGATGAGGAACGTCTGGCGGTGGCCGAAGCGGTCGCCGAGCTTGCCCGCGGTGATCAGGGAGACCGCGAGGGCGAGGAGGTAGCCGTTGGTGATCCACTGCACCTCGGCGAGCGAGGCGCCGAGGTCCTTCTGGATCGCGGGGTTGGCGACGGCGACGATCGTGCCGTCCAGGGTGACCATCATGACGCCGATCGCGACGGCGAAGAGGGTCAGCCAGGGGTGGCCGCGCAGCCCGGTGGGGGCCGGCGCCGATCCTGGTTCCTTGGCGGGCACCTGGTCGTCGACGGTGATCTGACTAGTCATGCGAGCAGGCTAGTGACAGCGACTGACACTTCACAGACGGCTTAACCAGACGGTAACTGTCGCGTCGGTCACAGGTACCCTGACCGCTCACTCAGCGTCAGATCCACCTCAGACGGCAGCGGGAGGGAACCTCGGTGATGACCGACGAGCGGCCGGCGCCGGCCGCCCCGGCGGCCGGGCTGCGCGAGCGCAAGAAGCGGCGCACCCGGGACGCACTGCTGCGCGCCGCGCTGCTGCTCTTCATCGCCCAGGGGTACGACCAGACGACCGTCGACGAGATCGCCGACGCCGTGGACGTCTCCCAGCGCACCTTCTTCCGTTACTTCGCCAACAAGGAGGAGGCCGTCTTCGCGGTCCAGGACCTCGTCGAGTCGCACTTCGTGGCCGAACTCCGCGCCCGCCCGGCCGCCGAAGGGCCGCTGCGGGCGATGCGGGCCGCCGTGCTCGCCGCCTGGGACACGGTCGAGGAGGCCCTTTCCGACGTGGTCCCCGTCGAGCTCTACATGCGCAGCTACCGGCTGATCGAGTCCACCCCGGCCCTGCTCGCCGTGCACCTGCGCCGCTCCACCGAGCTGGAGGAACGGATCTCCCGGCTGATCGCCGAGCGCGAGGGCCTCGACGTGGACGGCGACCCGCGGCCGCGGGTCGCCGGCGCCGCGGTCTCCGGGGTGTTGCGGGGGTCCCGGCGGCGGGGGGGCCGGGGCGAGGACGCCAGCGGGGGCGCGATGCGGCGGCTGACCG
>NZ_JBEOXU010000009.1:0-58863 GCF_040296725.1 Streptomyces sp. NPDC002044 | reverse complement strand
TCCCCAGGGAAGTAGTCGGCGGGCCCAAGACCCCTTGTCCGCCGGTCCTCACCTGCCGCGTTCTCCGGTGTGATGCGGGTGACCGGGCGGCTGTGGGGCCAGGGCGAGGACGCCAGCGTGGCCGCGATCCGGCGGATGACCGAGGCGTACCTCGACCAGATCGGCCCGGCCCTGGCCGCGGACTGGCGGACCACTCCGCCCGGTACGCGGAGCTGACCCGGCCTGACCCGAGCAGACCCGAGCAGACCCGAGCAGACCCGACCCGAACCTGATCACAGCACTTGCCCCGCCCGCCCCCTTTCATCCCCACGGTCGGCCGTGAATCCCGTCACCCCGCACGCCGTAGCCCCGGGGGTTCTCCTACGCTGGTCTCAGTGAAACTGCCCGGCCCCGCCCTCCACGCCGCTCACGGCGCCGACCCGCGCCCCGCCGCACTGCGCATCCTGCTCGCGCTCGCGGTGGTCTTCGTCATGCTGGCGACCACGGGCTGGACCACCGTCCACCGCCCCGAGGGCGGCACCCCCCTGCGGGCCGCGGCCCTCGCCGCCTGGGCGCAGGCCAGGATCGACGGCCGCCCGGTACCGGCCGCGGACGCACCCGTACGGACGGTCGCCCGCTTCTTCACCGGGCTGGACCGCGCCCAGCGGACCCGGTTGGCCGAGGGGTACCCGCTCGTGGTCGGCAACCTCGGCGGGGTGCCCACCGCCGTCCGCTACCAGGCCAACCTCCGCGGCCTGGCGCAGGCGGAGCAGGTCGAGAGCGCCCGCAGCCACGACGTGGCGCTCACCCCGGCCGACCGGGCCGCGGCCACCCGCCGCGCGCACCGGTTCGCCTCGCTCTCCGAGCCCGGCCGGCAGATCCTCTCCTTCGACCCCACCGGCGGCGGCCGCGTCGCCGAGGTCTTCGGCGACCTCGACCGGGCCCGCCGGGTCTCGGTGGTCGTGCCGGGCGTCGACACCGACCTGATCACCTTCGAGCGCACCCAGCGCCGGTTCGCCGCCCCCGTCGGCATGGCCGAGTCCCTGTACGAGACCCAGCGCGCCGCCGCGCCCGGCAGCCGCACCGCGGTCATCGCCTGGGCCGGCTACACCGCGCCGACCGGGGTCGGCATGGACGCCGCCACCGGCCGGATGGCCGTGGACGGCGCCGTCCGGCTCAACGCGCTGGCCGGGGCGCTGCCCGGGAACGCGAGCGTGGCGCTGTTCTGCCACAGCTACGGGTCGGTGGTGTGCGGGGTCGCCGCGCACGCGCTGCCGCGCCGGGTCACCGACGTGGTGGTGCTGGGGAGCCCCGGGATGCGCGCGGAGAACGTCGGGGGGCTGCGTACCTCGGCCCGGGTGTGGGCCACCCGCGACGAGGACGACTGGATCGCCGACGTACCGCACCTGGAGTTCGGCGGGCTGGGCCACGGGGCCGATCCGGTGTCCCCGGAGTTCGGCGCGCGGCTGCTGTCCTCGGCCGGGGCCAGGACCCACACCGGCTATTTCGCGCCAGGGACGGGCTCCGTGGAGAACTTCGCGAAGATCGGAACCGGTATGTTCGATTCCGTTGTCTGCGGGACCGGGGACGACGCGTGCCGGAGTGATATTTCCGGAGCCGGGCGGGACGGACGCGCGTAGAGCCCCGGTAAACGGACTCCGTACCAAGGGGGACGTGCGGGGGCGCCGCCCTCTACGATGTGCCGCATGGGTGACGTACTGGCCGGAAACCATGCCGTCTGGGAGTTCGACTCGGACTCGGTGCTCATCCGCTTCGCACGGGGGATCAGGACACCACGACTCTGGCATGCTCTCGGCTCGCGCCGAATCCCCCTCGAAGCGGTGTCGGGGCTGACCGTGACCGCGGGGAAGCGGAACACGGTGGTTTTGCGCGCCCTCCCCCGGCCGGGCGCCGATCCGCTGATGGAGGCCGCCGACGGGCAGCTGCGGGAGTCCTGCGACCCCTACCGGCTGGTGCTGCCGGCCGACCGGGCGGCGCGGGCCGAGGGCTTCGCCGACGCCCTGCGCGCCCGGCTCGGCCCCGACGCCGCCGAGCCCGCCGGGGAGTTCCTGGTCGGCGCGGCGCAGCCCCCGGTCCAGCTGAAGGCGTACGACGCGCGGGTCGGCTTCGACGGTTCGGCGGTGACCTTCCAGTGGTCCCGTACGGGCGCCACCGGCACCAAGTGGAAGGCGGGCGACCAGCGGTACCCGCTGGCCGCCCTCGCCGGGGTCGAGTGGGTCTCCCCCAGTGGCTCGGGCGGCCACCTGCGGCTGCTCCTGCGGGACGCCCCCGGTGACCCGCGCCCGGACCACGACCTCGCCGCCGCCGTCTTCGGCGTGGGCTGCGGGGCGGTGCACGAGTCCCTGCCGTTCGCCGCGGCCGTCCTCGCCGCGCTGCCCGGCCGCACCCCGGTCGCCTCGGTGCCCCGGTCCGGCTCCGGCGACGACCGGCTGCGCCACCTGAGCGAGCTGTACGGCGCGGGCCTGCTCACGGACGCCGAGTACGCGGCGCTGCGGGAGCGGTTCGCGGCCGAGTCCCGGTAGGACCACCGGCCCGGGCCGGGGTTCCCGGCCGCGATGACCCCGGTACGGGCCGCGGCCGCGCCGGCCCCTCAGCCCTCGCGGGCCGCCGAGGTGGAGCTCATGTCCGGGTAGCGGTCCCCCGCGACCCGGCCGGCGATCGGCTCCAGCAGCGCCAGCTCCGCCTGCGTCAGGGTGATCCGCGTCGCCGCCGCGTTCTCCGCGAGCCGTTCCGGCTTGCGGGTGCCCGGGATCGGCACCACGGTCAGCCCGTGCACGGCCGCCCGCCCCTGCACCCAGGCCAGGGCGATCTGCGCCGGGGTGGCCCCGTGCGTCCGGGCGATCTCCCGTACCGGGGCCAGCAGTTCCGCGTTGGCCTTCGCGTTGTCGCCGGTGAACCGCGGCTGGTGGACGCGGAAGTCGCCCGCCGGCAGGTCCGTGCCCGCGTCGGCGAAGGCGCCGGTGAGGAACCCGCGCCCGAGCGGGGAGTACGGGACGAAGGCCACGCCCAGCTCGGCGGCCGCGCCGACCGCGCTGCGTTCCACGTCCCGGCTGAACAGCGACCACTCCGACTGGAGCGCCGCGATCGGGTGCACGGCGTGCGCCTCGCGCAGCTCCGCGCCGGTGACCTCGCTGAGTCCGAGGTGGCGCACCTTGCCCTCGCTCACGAGTTCCGCCATGGCGCCCACCGACTCGGCGAGCGGCACGGCCGGGTCACGGCGGTGCATGTAGTACAGGTCGATGACGTCCACGCCGAGCCGGCGCAGGCTGTCCTCGACGGCCCGGCGCGCGTAGGCCCGGTCGTTGCGGATGCCCCGGTAGTGCGGGTCGTCGGTGCGCTCTATGGCGAACTTGGTCGCCAGGGTGATCCCGTCCCGGTGCGCGGCCACGAACGGCGCGAGGAACTCCTCGTTGCGCCCGCGACCGTATACGTCCGCGGTGTCGATGAGGGTGACGCCGGCGTCCAGCGCCGCTTCCAGGGTCGCCCGGGCCGCCGCCTCGTCGGTGTCGCCGTAGAACTCGCTCATGCCCATGCAGCCGAGGCCCTGGACGCCGACCTGCGGGCCTCCCTTGCCGAGTGCGACCCGGTCGATGGTGGTGCCGTGTTCTGTCATGGCCGTACCTTCCCCGCGACCGCGTTCACCGGAGTCGCGTTCATCGGGGCGGAGTCCGCCGGCACCGCGTGGTGCGGGGCCGGCTTCGCCGCGTACATGTCGATCTTGTAGTCCAGAACCGCGAGCGCGTCCGTCAGCTCCGTGATCCGCGTCCGCACCTCGCGCCGCGTCCGCTCCAGCAGCTCGCGCCGCTCGTCGACCGTGTGCCCGCCCTCGCGGACCAGCCCGGCGTAGCGGACCATGTCCGCCACCGACATCCCCGTGGCGCGCAGCTTGCCCACGAAGGCCAGCCAGTCGAGGTCCTTGTCGCTGAAGCGGCGCTGGCCCGAGTGGGAGCGGTCCACGTGCGGCATCAGGCCGATCCGCTCGTACCAGCGCAGCGTGTGCTGGGTCAGACCGGTCCGGGCCTCGACCTCGCTGATCGTGTACCGCGTCT
This sequence comes from Streptomyces sp. NPDC002044, assembly GCF_040296725.1. Taxonomy (NCBI): domain Bacteria; kingdom Bacillati; phylum Actinomycetota; class Actinomycetes; order Kitasatosporales; family Streptomycetaceae; genus Streptomyces; species Streptomyces sp. NPDC002044. Next base: position 54,814 of record NZ_JBEOXU010000009.1, on the reverse strand, counting down.
GCGTCAGGCTCTGGCTCATGCCTCCACGCTAAAACCTTGGAGTGCACTCCAAGCAAGTAGGCTCGGCCGCATGGAGAGCGTGGAGGCCGTGAACAGCATGGAAAGCCTGCGGATCATCGAGAGCTGGCCGGTGCCGGCCGCGGCGGCGGCCGTCGTCCGGGCCGACGGGAGCCTGGCCGGGGCGCACGGCCCCCTCGACCACCGCTTCCCCCTGGCCTCGGTCACCAAGCCGCTCACCGCGTACGCCGCGCTCGTGGCGTACGAGGAGGGGGCGGTGGAGCTGGACGAGCCGGCCGGGCCCGAGGGCTCGACGGTCCGTCACCTGCTCGCGCACACCAGCGGCCTGGCCTTCGACGAGCACCGCGCGACGGCCCCGCCCGGGCAGCGCCGACTGTACTCGAACGCCGGCTTCGAGGTCCTCGGCGACCACATCGCGAAGGCCACCGGCATCCCCTTCGCGCAGTACCTGCACGAGGCGGTCTTCGAGCCGCTGGGCATGGCGTCGAGCACCCTGGAGGGTTCGCCCGCCAAGGACGGCGTGTCCACCGTCGCCGACCTCGTCCGGTTCGCGGCGGAGCTGCAGGCCCCCCGGCTGCTCGACGTCCGCACGGTCGCCGCGGCCACCTCCGTGGTCCACCCCGGCCTCAAGGGCGTCCTGCCGGGCTACGGGCACCAGTCCCCCAACGACTGGGGCCTCGGTCTGGAGATCCGCGACGGGAAGTCCCCGCACTGGACGGGCGCCACCTCCTCGCCCCGCACCTTCGGGCACTTCGGCCAGTCCGGCACCTTCCTGTGGGTGGACCCGGACGCGGGCGCCGCGTGCGTGGCGCTGACCGACCGCGCCTTCGGACCGTGGGCCGTGTCGGCCTGGCCCGCGTTCACCGACGGGGTCCTCGCCGAGCTCGCCGCGGCCCGCGCGTAGCCCGTCCCCGCCCGCCTCTGCCCGTCCCCGCCCGTCCCTGTCGGGTCTCGCCGGTCCCGGCCGCTACGGCAGTTCCAGGATCAGCAGCTCCCCCGGGGATCCGGCGGTGACCTCCAGGCCCCGCTCCGCCGTGATCCGCACCGAGTCCCCCGGCCCCAGCTCCTCGCCGTCCAGCCGCAGGTCCCCGCGCACCACGTGCAGGTAGACCCGCCCCGCCGCCGGTACGGCCACCCGCTCGCCCGCGCCGGGCCGCCGGACGTGCAGGACGGCTCCGGCCGCGGGGAGCGCGTACGGGGTCCCGTCGGCGAGGCCCCGGACCAGCTCGTACGAGGGCGTGCCGCCCGCGGCGAGCGGCGCGAGCCAGAGCTGTACGAAGCGCAGCCGCCGCGCGCCGTCGTTGCGCTCCGCGTGCCGGACCCCGGCGCCGGCGCTGAGCCGCTGGACGTCCCCGGGCCCGGCCAGGCCCTTCTCGCCGGTGCTGTCCTGGTGGGTCAGCTCGCCCTCGGCCACCCAGGTCACGATCTCGGTGTGGCTGTGCGGATGCTCGTCGAATCCGGCGCCCGGGGCGAGGGTCTCCTCGTTGCAGGCCAGGACGGGGCCGAAGCGCAGGTTGTCCGGGTCGTAGAAGGACCCGAAGGAGAAGGCGTGCCGGGTGGTGATTCCGGCGGGCGCGTCCCCGCCCTCGTACCGGTCGGCGCCGCGGCGTACATCGATCATGAGGGCCACGGTAGCCCCCGGGCGCGGGCCCGGCACGGGACCGGACTCCGCTCGGCCCCGCCGATAAGGCAGTCTTGTCACGTGCCTCAACCCGAACGTGAGCATTCCCCCGCGACCCATCCCGCGCATCCCGTACCCGCCCACCCGCACGTAGCGACCCTGCGGCGGCTGGAGAAGTCCTCCGGCCGGCTCGCGGCCAACGCGATCGCGCGGATGGACGAGACCCTGCCGTGGTACCGGGCGATGCCCCCGGAGAACCGGTCGTGGATCGGCCTGGTCGCACAGGCCGGCATCGCCGCGTTCACCGAGTGGTTCCGGCACCCGGAGACCCCGCAGGCGATCTCCACCGATGTCTTCGGGACGGCTCCGCGCGAGCTGACCCGGGCGATCACGCTGCGCCAGACCGTCGAGATGGTCCGCACCACGATCGAGGTCATGGAGACCGCGATCGAGGAGGTGGCGGCCCCGGGCGACGAGTCGATCCTGCGCGAGGCGCTGCTCGTGTACGCCCGGGAGATCGCCTTCGCGACGGCTCAGGTGTACGCGCAGGCCGCCGAGGCGCGCGGGGCGTGGGACGCCCGGCTGGAGTCCCTCGTGGTCAACGCGGTGCTGTCCGGCGAGGCCGACGAGGGCGCGCTGTCGCGGGCGGCGGCGCTGGGCTGGAACTCGCCCGAGTACGTGTGCGTGGTGCTCGGCACCGCTCCGGAGGGCGACAGCGAGCTGACCGTCGAGGCGATCAGGCGCGCGGCCCGCCACCACAAGCTCCAGGTCCTCACCGGGGTCCTCGGCGACCGGCTCGTCGTCATCGCGGGCGGCAGCGACAACCCGATGCAGGTGGCGAAGTCCCTGATCGGCCCGTTCGCGGCCGGTCCGGTGGTGGCCGGCCCGGTGGTGCCGGACCTGCTGAACGCGACGAAGTCCGCGCAGGCCGCGGCGGCCGGGCTGAAGGCCTGCACGGCGTGGCAGGACGCCCCGCGCCCGGTCCTGGCGGACGATCTCCTTCCAGAGCGGGCGATCGCCTCCGATCCCGCCGCGCGCGAGCAGTTGGTGGAGGAGATCTACAGACCGCTGGAGGAAGCGGGGTCGGCGCTGCTGGAGACGCTGAGCGTCTACCTGGAGCAGGCGAGCAGCCTGGAAGGAGCGGCCCGGATGCTGTTCGTGCACCCCAACACGGTGCGCTACCGGCTCCGACGTGTGACCGATGTCACCGGATGGTCACCCTCCGATGTCCGTTCCGCGTTCACCCTGCGGATCGCCCTGATCCTCGGGCGTCTGGCCGACGGCGATCCTCAGTCCTAGACTTTTGTCGGACATCAACAATTACCCCGACGGTTCTTCGTCCCTGTCCCCACGGGCGGCGGGGGCCTCCAACAAGAGAGAGTGTGAGGGTGCTCGTACTCGTCGCTCCCGGCCAAGGCGCTCAGACGCCCGGCTTCCTGACTCCCTGGCTCGACCTGCCCGGCGCCGCTGACCGCGTCGCCGCCTGGTCGGACGCCATCGGGCTCGACCTTGCCCACTACGGCACGACCGCCGACGCCGACGAGATCCGCGACACGGCCGTGGCCCAGCCGCTGCTCGTCGCCGCGGGTCTGCTGTCCGCCGCCGCGCTCGGCTCCCGTACGGCCTTCGGTGCCGTCGCGGGCCACAGCGTCGGCGAGATCACCGCCGCCGCGTACGCGGGCGTGCTGTCCGAGACGGACGCGCTGCAGCTGGTCCGCACCCGCGGACTGGCGATGGCCGAAGCCTCCGCCGTCACCGAGACCGGCATGGCCGCGGTCCTCGGCGGCGACCAGGACGTGGTCCTCGCCCATCTGGAGAAGCTGGGCCTGACCCCGGCCAACATCAACGGCGCGGGCCAGATCGTCGCCGCCGGCACCACGGAGCAGATCGCCGCCCTGGTGGCGGAGAAGCCCGAAGGTTCCATGAAGGTCGTCGCCCTCAAGGTCGCGGGCGCCTTCCACACGCACCACATGGCTCCCGCGGTCGCCACGCTGGCGAAGGCCTCCGAGGCCCTCTCCCCGGCGGACCCGGAGCTGACGTACGTGTCGAACAAGGACGGCCTCGTCGTCACCAAGGGCGCCGACGTCGTCGCCCGCCTGGTCGGCCAGGTCGCCAACCCGGTCCGCTGGGACCTGTGCATGGAGACGTTCGCCGAGCTGGGCGTCACCGGGATCGTCGAACTGTGCCCCGGCGGCACGCTGACGGGTCTGGCCAAGCGCGCGCTCAAGGGTGTGCCGAGCGTGGCGCTGAAGACCCCGGACGATCTCGACAAGGCCGCGGCGCTCGTCGCCGAGCAGTCGGTCTGAGAGAAGGAGCCCACACAGCATGTCCAAGATCAAGCCGGCCAAGGGCTCCCCGTACGCCCGCATCCTCGGGGTCGGCGGCTACCGCCCGACCCGCGTGGTGCCCAACGAGGTCATCCTGGAGACGATCGACTCGTCCGACGAGTGGATCCGCTCCCGCTCCGGCATCGCGACCCGGCACTGGGCCTCGCCCCAGGAGACCGTCGCCACGATGTCGGTGGAGGCTTCGGGCAAGGCCCTGGCCGACGCCGGTGTCTCCCCCGAGCAGATCGGGGCCGTGATCGTCTCGACGGTCTCGCACTTCAAGCAGACCCCGGCGATCGCGACCGAGATCGCCCACCGGATCGGCGCGGGCAAGCCGGCCGCGTTCGACATCTCCGCCGGCTGCGCCGGTTTCGGCTACGGCCTGACCCTGGCCAAGGGCCTGGTGGTGGAGGGCTCGGCGCGGTACGTCCTCGTCATCGGCGTGGAGCGGCTCTCGGACCTGACCGACCTGGAGGACCGCGCGACGGCCTTCCTGTTCGGCGACGGCGCCGGCGCCGTCGTCGTCGGCCCCTCGGACGAGCCGGCCATCGGCCCCACGGTGTGGGGTTCGGAGGGCGACAAGTCCGACACCATCAAGCAGACCGTGCCGTGGGACGAGTACCTCGGCAAGGGCGGCGGCGAGAAGTTCCCGGCCATCACGCAGGAGGGCCAGGCGGTCTTCCGCTGGGCCGTCTTCGAGATGGCCAAGGTGGCCCAGCAGGCGCTCGACGCCGCCGGAATCACCGCGGACGACCTGGACGTCTTCATTCCGCACCAGGCAAACATGCGGATCATCGACTCGATGGTGAAGACTCTGAAGCTGCCGGAGCACGTCACGGTCGCCCGTGACGTGGAGACCACCGGCAACACCTCGGCCGCCTCGATCCCGCTCGCTATGGAGCGGCTCCTGGCGACCGGAGCGGCGAAGAGCGGCGACACCGCGCTCGTCATCGGCTTCGGGGCGGGACTCGTCTACGCCGCGACGGTCGTTACCCTCCCCTAGGACCGGGATGCGCATTCCGGTCCGTACACCCAGTTACTGAGAAGGAGCGCCACATGGCCGCCACCCAGGAAGAAATCGTCGAAGGACTCGCGGAGATCGTCAACGAGATCGCCGGCATCCCCACCGAGGACGTCGCCATCGAGAAGTCGTTCACCGACGACCTCGACGTCGACTCCCTGTCCATGGTCGAGGTCGTCGTCGCCGCCGAAGAGCGCTTCGACGTGAAGATCCCGGACGAGGACGTCAAGAACCTCAAGACGGTCGGCGACGCCGCCGACTACATCCTGAAGCACCAGGCCTGAGCCTGACGAGCGTTTGTCGCCACCTGGCGGTGGCGCCGTGACAATTCAGCACCCCCTGAGACGTGGAGAAAGAATTCCTGTGAGCCCGACCAATCGCACCGTGGTCGTCACCGGTATCGGCGCAACCACTCCGCTGGGTGGCGACAGCGCTTCGACCTGGGAAGGTCTGCTCGCCGGCCGTTCGGGCGTGAAGCCCCTGGAGGGCGAGCGCTTCGCCGAACTCCCGGTCCGCATCGCCGCCCGTGCCGCCGTGGACCCGAGTGAGGTCCTGCCCCGGCCGCTGGCCCGCAAGCTCGACCGCTCGGCGCAGTTCGCCGTCATCGCGGCCCGCGAGGCGTGGGCCGACGCCGGTTTCACCGCTCCGGCGGGCACCGAGGCCGCGGACGGCGAGGACGCCGGCCCGGCCGTCGTTCCCGAGCGCCTGGGTACCGTGATCGCCTCCGGCATCGGTGGCGTGACGACCCTGCTCGACCAGTACGACGTACTCAAGGAGAAGGGCGTGCGCCGGGTTTCCCCGCACACCGTTCCCATGCTCATGCCGAACGGCCCGTCGGCCAACGTCGGCCTGGAGGTCAACGCCCGCGCGGGCGTGCACACCCCGGTCAGCGCCTGCGCCTCCGGTGCCGAAGCCATCGGCTACGCCGTCGAGATGATCCGTACCGGCCGCGCCGACGTGGTCGTCGCCGGCGGTACCGAGGCGGCGATCCACCCGCTGCCGATCGCCGCGTTCGCCAACATGATGGCGATGTCCAAGAACAACGAGCACCCCGAGCAGGCTTCCCGCCCGTACGACAAGGGCCGTGACGGCTTCGTCCTCGGCGAGGGCGCGGGCGTCGTGATCCTGGAGTCCGCCGAGCACGCCGCCGCGCGCGGCGCCCGGGTCTACTGCGAGGTGCTGGGCCAGGGCCTGTCCGCGGACAGCCACCACATCGCGCAGCCGGAGCCGACCGGCCGCGGTGTCGCGGCCGCGGTGCAGAACCTGCTCGACAACACGGGCCTGGACCCGGCCGAGCTGGTCCACCTGAACGCGCACGCCACGTCCACCCCGCAGGGTGACACGGCCGAGCTGAAGGCGCTGCGCAAGGTGCTGGGCGACGACCTCGACCACATCGCGATCTCCGCCACCAAGTCGATGACCGGTCACCTGCTGGGCGGTGCGGGCGGCATCGAGACCGTCGCGACCGTGCTGGCGCTGTACAACCGGCTGGCCCCGCCGACGATCAACATCGACGATCTGGACGACGACATCGACGCGGACATCGTGCGCGGCGAGCCGCGCAAGCTGCCGGCCGACGGCCCGATCTCCGCGATCAACAACTCCTTCGGCTTCGGCGGGCACAACGTCACCCTGGCGTTCCGCACCGTCTAGTACGGCCGGACAGGAAAGGCCCGCCCGGGGATCCCGGGCGGGCCTTTCGCGTGCCGGCCGCGGCCGCTAGACGACCTGGTGGAGCCAGCGGACCGGGGCGCCCTCGCCCGCGTACCGGAAGGGCTCCAGTTCGTCGTCCCAGGGCTTGCCGAGCAGCTTGGCGATCTCCGCCTCGAGGTCGGTCTCGCCGTGCGCGGACCGGGCGAGGGCGGCGCGCAGCCGGTCCTCGGGGATCAGGATGTCCCCGTGCATGCCGGTGACGGCGTGGAAGATGCCGAGTTCCGGGGTGGAGCTGTAGCGCTCCCCCTCGGCGGTCGGACAGGGTTCCGCGGTCACTTCGAAGCGCAGCAGGTGCCAGCCGCGCAGGGCGGAGGCGAGTTTCGAGGCGGTGCCGGCTTCGGCCTGCCAGGAGAACTCGGCTCTCCAGGTACCGGGGGAGGCGGGCTGCCTGATCCAGTCGAGGTTCACCCGCACCCCGAGTACGCCCGCAACAGCCCATTCCACGTGCGGGCAGAGCGCGCGCGGCGCGGAATGCACGTACAGAACTCCACGTGTCGTCACCGGGACCTCCAGTCTGGGACGAGGTCGGGAATAAAACTCCAGAAAACGGACAGTATGTGACGTGATGTAATGTAACGGAAATTTTTTGACATTGCGCTACGGAACCTGCGGCCGAAACACCACGGGAAAAAGCTACCGTGCGTCAGGGGTCGCGGTGTGACGTACGGTCGCTCCAAGGCCGGTCATCACAGAGCATTCACCCAGCAGGACGTCCCCGTACGACGAAGGGGGCGACGAGGAGGGACCCCACCCATGCGCACCACCGCTCCGCGCCGCCGCGCGCGCCGGACCTTCGCGGGCGCGGCGGCGGTGGCGGTCCTGCTGGGCGGGGCGGTGGGCGGGTGCGGCCCGGGCGGGTCGCGGGACGGGGGCGAGCGCGGGGCGCAGTCGGCGCCGCGCTGGAACACGGCGCCCGCCTCGGTCGCGGCCGTGGGCGACTCCATCACGCGCGGTTTCGACGCCTGTTCGGTCCTGGCGGACTGCCCGGAGGTGTCCTGGGCCACCGGGAACGACCCCGCGGTCCGCTCGCTGGCCACCCGGCTGCTCGGGGAGGCCCAGGCGCCCGCCCGCAGCTGGAACCACGCGGTGACGGGCTCCCGGATGGCGGACCTGCCGGGGCAGCTCGCGGAAGCCGCCGTGAACAGGCCCGGGCTGGTCACGGTCATGGTCGGCTCCAACGACGCCTGCCGTCCGACCGTTTCGTCGATGACGCCGGTGGCGGACTTCCGGTCCGGTTTCGAGCAGGCGCTCGCCGGGTTGCGGGCCGCGTCGCCCGCCTCCCAGGTGTACGTCTCCAGCGTGCCGGACCTCCAGCGGCTGTGGGAGCAGGGCAAGGATCTCCCGATGGTCCGCCAGGTCTGGAAGCTGGGCATCTGTCAGTCGATGCTCGCCGACCCGCTGTCGGCGGGCTCGGGGGCGACCACCCGGCGCGAACAGGTGCGGGCGCGGGTGGTCGAGTACAACGAGGTGCTGCGCGAGGTCTGCGCGAAGGACCCGCTGTGCCGTTACGACGGCGGAGCGGTGTTCCAGTACCCCTTCGACGCGCAGCAGTTGAGCCGCTGGGACTGGTTCCACCCGGGCCGGGAGGGTCAGGCGCGGCTCGCGGAACTGGCGCACCGCCAGGTGACGGCGGCCGATCCGCCGCGTTGACGCGGGAGGACCGGGAGCGGGTGTCAGGGCCCGCTCCCGGTCCGGTTCTTGGGTGTTTTCCGGCCAATCCGGACTAGTGGTGTCCCGCCGGTGTGTCGGGCCGGTGCGTCACGCGACGTCGATCGTGGCCGTCAGCCGGGTGTCGCCGTGCGCGTGGCTCGCGCGGACCTCGTAGGCGCCGCCGATCCGCCGCCAGCCGCGGGCGGGCTCGTCCCAGATCTCGAAGGCCCGGGCGGGCAGGCCGATCTCGGCCTCGACGCTCTCGCCGGGGCCCGCCTCGACGCCCGCGAAGGCGGCCAGCCAGCTCGCCGGACGCTCCACGGCCGCGCTCGGCGCGCCGCCGTCCGAGCCCTCCCGGGGCGCCAGGTAGATCTGGACGACCTCGCGGCCGGGCCGGGTGCCGGTGTTGGTGACGCGGACCCGGACGGTGTCGGCGGTGGCCTCCAGCGACTCGTACGCCCAGTCCGTGTAGCCGAGGCCGTGCCCGAAGGGGTAGGCGGGGACGATGCCCTCCTTCTCGTACGCCCGGTAGCCGACGAAGAGCCCCTCGCGGTACTCCAGGCGGCCGTCGACGGGCAGCACCTCGGTGACGGGCGCGTCGGCGAACCGGGCCGGCCAGGTGGTGGGCAGGCGCCCGCCGGGCTCCGTGTCGCCGAGGAGCACGTCGGCCAGCGCGGCCCCGCCCTCCTGGCCCGGGAACCAGGTCAGCAGGACGGCGGCCACGTCCTCGCGCCACGGCAGCTCGACCGGGGAGCCCGCGTTGACGACGACCACGGTGTTCGGGTTGGCGGCGGCGACCGCGCGGACCAGGTCGTCCTGGCGGCCCGGGAGGGCGAGGTCACGGCGGTCGAAGCCCTCGGACTCCACGCGCTCGGTGGTGGCGACGACCACGACGGCGGTGTCGGCGGCGCGCGCGGCCGCCACGGCCTCGGCGATGAGCTCGTCGGCGTCGCGCTGCGGGGCGAGGTGGAGCAGCGAGAACATGATCGCCTTGAGGGGCAGCGCGGTCATGTCGGGGACCTGGTAGGTCAGCGACACCTCGACGGGCTCCCCCTCGGTCAGGGTGGCGCGGCCGCGCTCGCTGGGGGCGCCGAAGAACGCCTCGAACGGGTCGGCCTCGTCGCCCATCTCCTGGACGCCCTCCCAGAGCGTCTCGCCGCCGACGGCGAGGGTGAAGGCGCCGAGCCCGCGGGTGCCGAAGGCGTGGTCGCCGCTCTCGCGCGGCAGGAACGTACCGGTGACCTCGATGCTCGCCATCGTGTCGTACGCGGCGCCCGCGGGCAGGTCCTCGCCGATCCACTGGACCTGGCCGGACGGCAGGCTGCCCTCGCCGAGGACGGCGCCGGAGGCGTCGCGGCAGACGGCGCGCAGCCCGAAGCCCTGGTCGGCGGGGACGAGTTCCTCGGAGGGGTCGGCGCCGACCGCGAAGGTCAGCGCCCCCTGCGGGAGCGCGGCGGTGAGGCCGTCCAGCGGGGAGACGATCCGCTCGGGGAAGACGGTGGCGGAACCGCCGCCGAGGACCCGGGCGTCGCGGGCGGCGGCCCCCATGAGGGCCACGGTGCGTCCGGCGGAGGTGTCGAGCGGGAGGGCGCCGTCCTCGTTGCGCACGAGCACGAAACCGCGGGCGGCGAGCTCCCGGGCCAGGGCCTGGCCGTCGATGCCGGACGGCGGCTCGGCGACCGCGGCGGGGGCGCCCTCAAGGATGCCGACGCGGGCGGCGAGGCGCAGGACGTTGCGGACGGCCGCGTCGACGGAGGACTCGGGGACCTCCCCGGCGCGCACGGCCTCGGCGAGGGCGGCTCCGTAGACGGTGGCGGGGCCGGGCATGGCCACGTCGAGGCCGCCCTCGATGTCACCGGTCGTGGAACGGGCCGCCATCCAGTCGGAGACGTTGTAGCCGTCGAAGCCCCACTCGGCGCGCAGGACCTCGTTGACCAGGTACCGGTTCTCGGTCATCGAGGTGCCGTTGACCCGGTTGTAGGAGGTCATGATGCCCCAGGGGTGGGCGTTGGCGACGATCGCCTCGAACGGGGCCAGGTACAGCTCGCGCAGCGGGCGCGGGTCGATGACGCAGTCGACGGTGAACCGCTCGGTCTCGGCCTCGTTTCCGGCGAAGTGCTTGACGGTGGTGCCGACACCGCCGTCCTGGACGCCGTTCACGTAGCCGCTGCCGACCGCCCCGGTCAGGTAGGGGTCCTCGGAGTAGCACTCGAAGTGACGGCCGCCGAGCGGGGAGCGGTGCAGGTTCACGGTGGGCGCGAGGAGGACGTGGACGCCCTTGCGACGCGCCTCCTGGGCGAGCAGCCGGCCGGCGCGGCGGGCGAGCGCGGGGTCCCAGGCGGCGGCGAGCGCGGTCGGGGAGGGCAGAGCGACGGAGGGGTCGTCGGCGGTCCAGCGCACGCCGCGCACCCCGATGGGGCCGTCGGACATGACCAGGGACTTCAGCCCGATCTCTGGGACGGCGGGCAGGGACCACATGTCCTGGCCGGCCAGGAGCCCGGCCTTGGTGTCGAGGTCCAGCTTGTCGAGCGCCGCCTCTACGGCGTCTTCGCGGGCCTGGTCGTCGCGGACCTGATCGGCATCGGTCACGGCCGTGCCTCCTCGTTGAGTGCGTTGGGAGCGTGGGGTGCGGTGCGTGCGGTTGTGCGGTGCGTGCGGTTGTGCGGTGCGTGCGGTCGTGCGGTGCGTCGCCCCCATCGTGGACCCGATGCCTGGTGAACGGTAGGGTTCGTGATGCATTCGTGACATCGGGATGCCGTACGGTCCTGCTGGCGGCTGTGAACGAGGAGAGGGACCGGGCGATGGCCAGGGCGAGGAGCGAGGAACGGCGCGGGGACATCGTCCGCGCGGCCGTCGAGGTGATCGCGGAGCGCGGCTACCGGGGCGCGTCGCTGGCCTCGGTGGCCGAGCGCGTGGGCCTGACCCAGCAGGGGCTGCTGCACTACTTCCCGACGAAGGACGCCCTGCTCGTCGCGGTCCTGGAGGAGCGCGACCGGTGGGACACCGGCGGTGGCTCGCGCGCCGCGGCCGGGCCCTGGCGCCTGGACCTGCTCGCGTCGCTGGTGGAGTACAACGCCATGCGCCCGGGCATCGTGCAGACCTTCTCGGCGCTGCTGGGCGAGAGCGTGACCGACGGGCACCCGGCGCGGGAGTTCTTCACCGAGCGCTACGCACAGGTCCGCTCCGAGATGGCCGCGGTGCTGCGCGCCGAGTACGGCGAGCGGCTCCCCTCGGGCCTGACCCCGGATCAGGTCGCGCCCCTGCTCACCGCGGTGATGGACGGCCTGCAGTACCAGTGGCTGCTGGCCCCGGAGTCGGTGGACATGCCCGCCGCGTTCCGCTCGTTCCTGGCCCTGCTCGGCGCCCCGGAACCCGGCCGCCGGCCCGGCTGACCCGCCCGGCCGGCCCGCGCGCGGCCCCGCTACGCCGAGTCGGCCAGCAGGTGCTTGGCGCCCCACTGCCCCAGCGCCTCCAGCGCGGCGTTCAGGTCCTGGCCGAGCGGCGTCAGCGAGTACTCCACGCGCGGCGGGACCTCGTCGTACACCTCGCGGTGGACGATGCCGTCGGCCTCCAGCTCGCGCAGCTGGGCGGCGAGCACCTTCTCCGACACCCCCGGGACCAGCCGCCGCAGTTCACCGAAGCGGCGCGGGCACTGCTCCAGCTCCCACAGGAGCGAGACCTTCCACTTGCCGTCGATCACGGACATCGCCGCGGCGATCCCGCAGTGATCCGCGCCGGGCCTTCGCGTCACCGCCATCGCGCACCCCTCCCACCTGTTCGCTCACCTCGGGGTAACCACCCACCCCGAAGTGCGTACTTGAGCGTCTCACGGCCTGCCACCAGGCTAAACGTCATGACCGACAACCACACGACGAAGCACCCGCTCACCCTGCTCGGCCTCGGCGACATGGGTACCGCCCTCGCCCGCACCTGGCTCGCCGCCGGGCACCCCCTCACCGTCTGGAACCGCACCGCCGCCAAAGCCGGGGCCCTCGCCGCCGACGGCGCGACCGTCGCCGCCGATCCCGCCGGGGCCGTCGCCGCGAACGGCCTGGTCGTCCTCTGCCTGCTGGACGACGCAAGCATCGACGACGTCCTGAAGGACGTGGACCTCACCGGCCGGGACCTGGTCAACCTCACCACCGGCACGCCCGCCGAGGGCCGCGCCCGGGCCGCATGGGCCGCGGAGCGCGGGGCCCGGTTCGTGGACGGCGGGATCATGGCCACCCCGACGATGATCGGCGTCCCCGAAGCCGGGGGCTACGTCTTCTACAGCGGCTCGCGGGCCCTCTTCGACACCCACCGGGCGGCCCTGGAGGTCCCGGCCGGCGCCCGCTTCGTCGGGGAGGACCCCGGGCACGCCGCCCTGCACGACGTGGCGCTGCTGAGCGCGATGTACGGGATGTTCGCCGGGATCTCGCACGCCTACGCGCTGATCGAGGGCGAGGACATCGCCCCGAACGACCTGGCGCCGCTGCTGTCCGAATGGCTGGGCGCGATGGGCTTCTTCGTCGGCAACGCCGGCGAACGGCTCACCTCGCGGGACCTCACCACGGGGGTGGTGTCCAACCTGGCCATGCAGGTCGCGGCCAGCGGCACCCTGCTGCGCACCGCCGGGGAGCAGGGCGTCAGCGCCGAGCTGATCGCCCCGTACCTGGACCTGATGCGGCGCCGGCTGGACGCCGACCCGGCCGCCCACGGCGGCGAGGACACGGTCGGCGCCATCGCCCTGCTGCGCTCCGGGGTCCGTACGCCCCAGGGGGCGTCGTCACACTCGTTCCTGCCGTGCGGCCGTACGAAACGACCTTGACGACACCCCCTAGTAGACCGGCGGCGGTCCGAAACCGGTCGCGGGGGCTGCGGGCGGCGCCGGCGGGGCCGCGGGCGGCGCCGGCGCACCGGCCGGCCGGTCCCCCGGGGCGTCGGCGCCGGAGTCGCCCATCAGGTCCCGCGCCATCAGCGTGGCCCCGGCCACCGCGCCGGGCATGAGGAACACCGCGACGAGCGGCACCAGGAACGACAGCACCAGCGGCACCCCGAACCCGAGCACCATCATCCGCCGCGCCCGGAGCATGACGAGCCGCTCCGCCAGGTCCACCTTGCGGCGCTGAAGGGCGACGGCGGTGAGTTCCTGGGTCAGGAAGTAGCCGGAGACGCAGAAACCGAGGATCGGGACCACCGTCTGCCCGATGACCGGGACGAAGCCCAGGGCGAAGAGCAGGATGCCGTACAGCAGGACGCGGCCGAGCACCTTGACGCTGTCCCGGGCCGAGATCCACAGCTCCAGCCAGAGCGGGAGGCCGGACTCGGGCACGTCGCCGCCCTCGCTGCGGTCGACCTGCTCCGAGAGGGACTCGTAGAAGGGCTGGCCGATCAGCAGGGTCACGGCGGTGAAGGTGACGACCGCGAGGAACAGGCCGAGGCAGAAGACCAGGCCGGTCAGGAAGCCGCGGAAGAGTCCGGACCAGGGTGCGGTCCAGTCGTCGGCGAACGGCGTCGCCCACACCGACAGGTCGTCGGCGCCGTAGGAGAGCCCGATGAGGGCCGCGGTGTAGAGGACGAGCGACACCAGTCCGGGCAGCAGCCCGAAACCGAGCCACCTGCCGTGCCCGAACACCCATCGCTGGCCGGCCAGCAGATACCGGAAACCCCCCGCAAGATCACGCATGGGGGTCAGTTTACGGCGAAGGCCGCACCCCCGAACGGGGGTGCGGCCTTCAGGCGTGCGTGCGCCGGTTCAGGCGTGCGCGGGGTGCGATCAGCGGGAGCCGCCGGCTCAGACGGCGAGCTCGACGGTGATGTTGCCGCGGGTCGCCTTGGAGTACGGGCAGACCTGGTGGGCCTTCTCGATGAGGTCCTTCGCGGTGGCGGCGTCCACGTTCGGGATCACGGCGGAGATCTTGACGATCAGGCCGAATCCGTCGTCGTTCTTGCCGATGCCGACCTCGGCGGTCACGGTGGAACCGGAGATGTCGGCGTTCTCGTTCTTCGCCACGACGCCCAGGGCGCCCTGGAAGCAGGCGCTGTAGCCGGCGGCGAACAGCTGCTCCGGGTTGGTGCCGGCGCCGCTGCCGCCGAGCTCCTTCGGCGGGTTCACGACGACGTCGAGCTGCCCGTCGCTGGTGGCGACGCGGCCGTCACGGCCGTTCTCGGCGGTGGCGACAGCGGTGTACGCGACATCGGACTGCTGGATGGACATGTAGGAAAATCCTCCTGGTGATCGTCGCGACTCGCGCCCACGGCCCGCGACGGTGTGGAGTGAGCCTAACCGGTGAAAGAAACGATCATCTTTCCGGTGTTCTCTCCGCGCAGCATGCCGAGGAAGGCGGAGGTGGCGTTCTCGACGCCCTCGACGACCGTCTCGTCGTAGCGCAGCTCGCCCGAGGCCAGCCAGCCGGCCACGTCCTGGACGAACTGCTGCTGGAGTCCGGCGTGGTCCCCGACGAGGATGCCCTGGAGCCGCAGCCGCTTGCCGATGACCTGCATCAGGTTGCGCGGGCCGGGTGCGGCCTCGGTGTCGTTGTAGCCGGCGATCGCACCGCACAGGGTGGCGCGGCCGTGCACCTTGAGGGAGGAGATCGCGGCTTCGAGGTGGTCGCCACCGACGTTGTCGAAGTAGACGTCGATGCCCTCGGGGGCGGCGGCGCGCAGCTGCCCGGCCACGGGACCGTTCTTGTAGTTGAAGGCGGCGTCGAAACCGTACTTCTCCGTGAGGAGGGTCACCTTCTCGTCCGAGCCGGCGGAGCCGATCACCCGGGAGGCGCCCCTGATCTTCGCGAACTGGCCGACGAGGCCGCCGACCGCACCCGCCGCGCCGGAGACGAAGACGGCGTCGCCCTCCTTGAAGGAGGCCACCTCGAAGAGGCCCGCGTAGGCGGTCAGGCCCGGCATGCCGAGCACGCCGAGGTAGGCGGAGAGCGGGGCGAGGGCCGCGTCGACCTTGGTGGCGTGCTTCGCGTCGACGTCGGCGTACTCGCGCCAGCCCAGGTGGTGCAGGACGTGGTCACCGACCGCGAAGCCCTCGGCGGCGGAGGCGACGACCTCGCCGACGGCGCCGCCCTGCATCGGCTCGTCGAGCTGGAAGGGCGGTACGTAGGACTTCACGTCGTTCATCCGGCCGCGCATGTACGGGTCGACCGACATGTGGAGGTTGCGCACGAGGATCCGGCCGGCCGCGGGCTCGGCGGACACCGGAACCTCGCGCAGGGCGAAGTCCTCGGCGACGGGCCAGCCCTGCGGGCGACGGACGAGGTGCCACTCACGGCTGACGGCGGGGATCTCGGTCATGGGGACTCCTGGGTGCGGAAGAAATGCTTCACAACGTGAAACAACCATGCGCCTGGATATTTCATGTTGTCAAGTAAATGGGTACGCTGGTCCCATGCCCAGTCGTCGCGCAGACCCAGTGACCCTCGAGGTCGTCGAACTCAT
Organism: Streptomyces sp. NPDC002044; assembly: GCF_040296725.1. Classification (NCBI taxonomy): domain Bacteria; kingdom Bacillati; phylum Actinomycetota; class Actinomycetes; order Kitasatosporales; family Streptomycetaceae; genus Streptomyces; species Streptomyces sp. NPDC002044. The sequence goes on along the minus strand of NZ_JBEOXU010000009.1, from coordinate 39,033 downwards.
CGGCGACGTCGTGGCCCGCTACCACATGGAGTACGAGCACGTGGCCGCGAGCCACCAGCTCACGGGCGCCCAGGCCCGGGTCCTGAATCTGCTGGCCCTGGAACCGCTGCCGATGCGCCGGATCGCCCAGAAGCTGCGGTGCGAACCCTCGAACGTGACCGGCATCGTCGACCGGCTGGAGACCCGCGGCCTGGTCGAGCGCCGCCCGGACCCGGCGGACCGCAGGGTCAAGCTGGCCGCCCCCACCGAGGAGGGCCTCCAGACCGCCGACCGGCTGCGCGAGTCCCTCGACTTCGCGCGCGAACCCCTGGCGGGGCTGTCGGCACAGGAACGGACGGCCCTGCGGGACCTGCTCAAGCGGATGCTGGGCTAATCCCACCAGCAGGGATCCCAGAAGTGACACGGCGTCGGCGTCGGCTTCGGGGGCTTGGTCCGCGCCGGCGTCGGGGACGGCTTGGCCGACGCGGAGGGCTTCGGCGGCTTCGTGCTCCCGGAGGCGCTGGGCGACGGCGTCAGGGACGTTCCCGGCTTTACGGTGACCCCCGCGTCGGGAGTCCCGGAGGACGGGCCCGTCGGGGCGGGCGCGGGCGCCGACGACGCCGGACCCGGCTTCGCCGCGCTCACGGAGGACGCCGCGGGACCGGCCGCCTTCGTCCCCCCGCCGGCGGCCTTCGCCGGGGCGGCGGCCTTGCCCGGCGCCCCGGACGGGGGCGCCGCGGCCGTCGGCGCGCTCGGGGCGGGCGCGGGCACGCCGGGCGCCGAGTCGTCGGTCAGCACCACGGTGGAGGCACGGTCGGCGCGCTCCCCGTCGGTGGCCACCCGGACCGCCACGAGCGCGCCGCCGGTCGCGAGCAGCAGCCCGAGCCCGACGTTCAGCACGGTCCGGCGGCGCCTGCGGTGCGCGGAGCGGCGGCGTGCGCCGGGGCGGCGCTCGTTCGGGACCGCCAGGACGACGACGGAGTCGGCGTGGGCTCCGACGGAGTCGGCGTGGGCTCCGCCGGAGTCGGCGTGGGCTCCGCCGGAGTCGGCGTGGGCTCCGACGGGCACGTGCGGCCCGCCGGAACCCCAGGCGGGGGCCGGGGCCGGAACCGCGGCGAAGGGATCGGAGGCTCCCGGGGCGCCCGGCGGTACGGGGGCGGCGGGGACGAGGTATTCGGCCGGGGTTCCGCACCCGGCGCACGCCAGTGCGCCGTTGAGGTGCCTCCGGCAGGCGTGGCAGTAGTTCATGGCGCCCGCAGGCTATGCGGTCACCGGTCACATCCGTAACGCGGGAACGTAAGGATCTTGTGTGGAATCGTGGCCTCCATGACAGCGACCCCGCCCGGACGCCCTGGGCCCTTCGGGCCGGGAGCCTTCCAGCTCGTGCTGCTGCGCCGGATGGCCGACTTCCAGCCCGACCTCGCCGACCGGGCCCGGCACCGGCTGGGCGCCTCGCTGGCGGAGCAGCGCGAGGCCAACAAGCGCTGGCAGGCCATGATCCGCTCGCCCCGCTCCCGCGGAGCCCTGGCCCGGTACCGCTCGGTGCTGGGCCCGGCGGAGTCCGCCGAGCGCCGGAGGATCGGCGATCTGGAGTGCGAGGCCCTGCTGTGGCCGGTGTCGCTCTGGCCGGACCTGCGGTTCGAGGTGCTGGCCGCGCCGGACGGGGCGGTGTGGAACGAGTGGCTGGTCCGGGCCCCGGGCGCGGCCGGTCCCGTACTGGAGTCGGCGGACGACCTGCTGCCCTGGTCGGCGACGGTGGACGAGGTGGCGCGCGCCTTCGCGCCGGCGCGGCCGATGGAGGGCACCGCGCCGACCCGCTGGCGCCTCGCGTTCACCGCCGGGGGCCGTCCCTGCGTGGCGGAGTTCACGTACGGCCTGCTCCAGCGGGTCGGGTTCGCCGACGCCCCCTGAAGGCGCCCTCGGCCTAGGAGGCGAGAAAGGCCCGTACGCCCGCCGAGGTGGCGTCGTCGCCCAGCAGGTCGTTGTGCTCGATGCAGCCGACCGTCGTGTTGGCGGCCCCGGTGAGCGGGACGCTGTCGTCCGGGTTGACGACCTCGTCGCACGGGGACCAGAACGTCGCGTACTTCACCGCGCCCGGGGTCTCGTCCCCGGCGTTCAGGTTCTTCACCACGTACGAGCCGGGCGTCATGTCCCGGCACGCCTGGTCCCACAGGGCGCAGGCCCAGGCGGTGGAGGTGCCCCGGTTGGGGCCGGCCAGCGAGACCCAGTGGCCGACGGTGGCGGCGCCGCCGCCGAACTTCACGTACCAGCGGCTCACCAGCGAGCCGAAGGAGTGCGCGACGACGTCGACGCGGGCGGCGCCGGTCTGCCGGCGGACCTCCTCGACGTACGCGCCGAGCCGGCCGGCGAGGACCTCGTTGACGGACCGGTGCGTGTCGTAACCCCACGAGAACAGCTCCGAGTCGGCGTACCCGGCGGCCCGCAGGTCCTCGCGCAGGGAGCCCCAGACGCCCGGGTCGGCGTTGTAACCGTGGACGAAGACCACCGGATTGCGCGATGATGCCTGGTCAGCGGTGCTCCCGGTGCCCCGGTCGGCCGCATGGGCCGCGAAGGGCGCCAGCAGCGCCAGGCAGAGCGTCAGAAGTGCCAGCAGTCTCTGGCGGGCCGTCAGCATCAGGTCCCCCTTTACCTTGTTACGCGCGAGTAGTGCGTGCGGTGCGCGCATGGTGCTGTCTGTCGGTACAGAAATCCACCCCCGTGCGGGCACCCGGCACCCCCGGCCGGAGCAGCCCAACAGGCGGTTCACCCCATATGCCCGGGATGATATGAGAAGCGACCGGCGGTCCGCCGGTCATCTTGCGTCAGCGCTCTCGGGAGGATCTGCCGTGACCGTCAGTCTTGAGCAGTTGCGCCGCTGCCACGTCGCCGTCGACCTGGGCGCGGCCAGGACCCGCGTGTACGTCAAGGGCGCCGGCCTCGTCGTCGACGAGCCCAGCGTCGCGGCGGTGAACACGCGCACCGGCGCGCTCATCGCCGTCGGCACCTTCGCCGAGCGGATGACGGGCCGTACGCCCGACTACATCCGGGTCGTACGCCCCGTCTCCGGCGGCACCGTCGTCGACATCGAGATGGCGCAGCGGATGCTGCGTCACCTCCTCGGCGAGAAGCTGCGGCGCGCCCTGCGCCGCAAGCCCCGGCTGCGCGCCGCGGCCTGCACCCCGCACGACGCGGACCCGCTGGCCCAGCGGGCGACCGTGGAGACCCTGGTCGGACTCGGCGCCCGGCGCGTCGAGCTGGTCGACACCCTGATCGCCGCGGCCGTCGGCTGCGGCCTGCCCGTGGAGCAGCCGACCGCGACGATGATCATGGTGTGCGGGGCGGCGGCCACCCAGGTGGCCGTCCTCTCCCTCGGCTCGATCGTCACCGCCGAGCGCATCCCGGTCGGCGGCGAGGCCATCGACCACGCGATCGTCCAGCACCTGCGCCACGCGCACGAGCTGATGCTGCCCAGCCAGGCGGTCCGGCCGCTCCAGCTGGCCCTGCACGGCAACGGAATCACCGCCGAGGGACCGGCCTCCACCCTGATCCACGGCCGCGACGTGGCCACCGGTCTGGCCCGCTCCGTCCAGGTGGACACCGCCGCCGTGCGCGACGCGATCTTCACCCCGCTGACCGCCGTCCTCGACGGCATCGGCAAGGTCCTGCGGGACTGCCCGCCGGACCTGGTCGCGGACCTGACGGACCGGGGGATCATGATGGTGGGTGGCAGCGCCCTGCTGCCGGGTCTGGACCAGATGCTGCGCGACGCGACCGGGATGCCCGTCGCCATCGCGGAGCGGCCGGACGTGTGCGCCGTGCTCGGTCTCGGCGCGATGCTCGAAGGGAAGATCGCGCCCATGGTTCTCAACCCGCTGGCCGGATGACGCACGCGGGACGGCAGCCCGCCCCGGGCCGGGACCCCGCCCGCGCCCCGGGCCGGGACGGGGAACAGCCCAGCCTGCCCGTCCTGCTGGAGGCGGTGCTCAGCGTCGGCTCCGAGCTGGAGCTGCACGCCACCCTCCAGCACATCGTGGACTCGGCGACCGGACTGTGCGGGGCCCGGTACGGGGCGCTCGGGGTCATCGACCCCGAGCGCGTCCGGCTGACCGGGCTGTTCACGTCCGGGATGACCGAGGCGGAAAGGGCCGCCGTCCCCCGCCTGCCGGACGGCCGCTCCGGCCTGCTCGGAATCCTGATCAGCGACCCGCGCCCGCTGCTGCTCGACGACCTCACCCGGGACCCCCGGTCGGCCGGCTTCCCGCCCGGCCATCCGCCGATGCGCGGCTTCCTGGGCGTTCCGATCCGGGTGCACACCGAGGTCTTCGGGAACCTCTACCTGACCGAGAAGCAGGGGGGCGGCTCCTTCACCGACGATGACCTCGCCCTGCTGCGCGTCCTGGCCTCGCAGGCGGGCATAGCGATCGGCAACGCCCGGCTGTACGAGACCGTGCGCCGCCGGGAGCGCTGGATCGAGGGCGCGGCCGCCGTGACCACGACCCTGCTGGCCGGACGCCCCGCGGCGGACGCGCTGATGTGCGTGGCCGAACGGGCCCGGCTGCTGGCGGACGCGGCGGCCGGCGTCGTGCTCCAGCCCACCCCCGAGGGCGGCATGGAGATCGTCGCCGCCTCCACCCAGGGCGAACCCGGGGACCTGGTGGGAACGGCCATCGCGCCCGGCTCCCGGTCCTGGAACAACTCCTCGGCGGCGAGGCGGTCTTCATAGAGGACTCGGCGACGGACCCCCGCATGACCACCCACGTCCGGGAGCGCTTCGGCCCCAGCATGATGCTGCCGCTGCAGAGCGGTGGGCAGCTGATCGGCACCCTGGCCCTGCCCCGGGACCGTGGCGGGCCGGCGTACGACGCGGTGGACCGGCTGCTGGCGTCGCAGTTCGCCTCCCAGGCGGCGCTGGCCCTCGTCCTCGCGGACGCCCAGCACGACCGGGAGCAACTGGCGGTCTACGAGGACCGCGACCGGATCGCCCGGGACCTGCACGACCTGGTGGTCCAGCGGCTGTTCGCGACGGAGATGATGCTGGAGAGCACCCGCAGGAGGTCCTCGAACGCACCGGCCGGGGACACCGTGGGCGACGAACTGGCCCGGGCCGTCGACGAACTGGACTCCACCATCCAGGAGGTCCGCACCGCCATCTTCGCCCTCCAGCAGCCGCCGACCGACGCCCCGACGACCTTCCGGGGGCGGGTCCTGCGCGAGACGGGCGGCGCGGCGGTCCTGCTGGGCTTCCAGCCGTCGGTGCACTTCGCGGGGCCGCTGGACGCCCTGCTGCCGGAGCCGGTGGCGGGCGCTCTGCTCTCCGTCCTGCGCGGCGCCCTCGCCGCGGCGCACCGCCGCAGCGAGGTCGCCTCCATCGAGGTGGAGGTGGACGCGACCCCGTCCCGGGTCCGCCTGACCGTCTCGGACGACGGCCGTACGGAATCGGCGGCGCGGGGCACGACGGTGACCTGGGAGTCACCGCTCTAGAGCGTCCCGGGCGGTCCCGGGCCGTGCCGGGCGGCCCGGGACGGCCCGGCACCGTGCCCGCCGGCCGGGCGGGCCGTTGCCGGCACCGCCTAGGGTGGCCCCGTGACGACGACCCGCCTCTCGGCCCGCGCGGCCATCGCCTCCCTCGCCGACGCCGGCAGCTTCGCCGAACTCCCCCCACCCCCGGGGCAGTCGACGCCCGACGGGCCGCTGGCCTGGACCGGGTACGACGACTCCCGTGCCCGCGCCGCGCGGCGGACCGGCGAGGCGGAGTCCGTCGTCACCGGCGCCGCCCGCTTCGGGGGCGTGGAAGCCGCCGTGATCTCCTTCGAGTTCGGCTTCCTCGGCGGCTCCCTGGGCCAGCGCACCGGCGACCGGCTCGAAGCCGCCTACGCGCACGCCCGCGCGCACCGCCTGCCCCTGGTCTCCCTGATCGCGACCGGCGGCTCCCGCATGCAGGAGGGCATGCTCGCCCTGACCCAACTGCAGCGCGTGGCCCGCCAGTGCGTTCTGACCCGGGCCGCCGGGCTCCCCCAGCTGGCCGTCCTGCGCGATCCGACCACCGGCGGCGGCTGGGCCACCCTCGGGGCCGGGGCCGACGTGGTCCTCGCGCTCCCGGGGGCGCAGGTCGGCTTCGCGGGCTCCCGGGTCCGGCCGGCGGACGCGGACCCGGCGGCCTACACGGCCGAGGGGCAGTACGCCGCCGGGCACGTCGACGCCGTCGTGCCCCCGGCGGAGCTGCCCGGGACCCTCGCCGACTGGCTGCGCGTGCTGACCGCGCCCCGCCCCGGGGGGCCCGTCGAGCCGCCGGCCGCGCTGGGCGGCGTACACGACGGGACCCCGCCGGAGACCGGCTGGGACGCCGTCCGCCAGGCCCGTCACCCGGACCGGCCGCGCGCCGGGGCGTACCTGGACGCGTACTTCGCGCTGCGCCTGCCGCTCTCCGGTGACCGGGCCGGCGGCACCGACCCCGGGATGCTGTGCGGCTTCGGGCTGCGGGAGGGCCGCGCGGTCGCGTACGCCGCCCAGTGCGGGACCGCCACCCGCCCGGCCGGCTACCGGACGGCCGCCCGCGTCATCCGCCTCGCGGACCGGCTCGGCATCCCGGTGCTCACCCTGGTGGACACCCCGGGCGCGGCCAACGACGCCGCCGCCGAGCACGCGGGCGCCGGGCCCGCCATCGCGGACGTCTTCGCGGCACTGGCCTCGGCCGCGGTGCCCGTCACCACCCTGCTGATCGGCGAGGGCGGTTCGGGCGGCGCCCTCGCGCTGGCCGCGCCCGGCCGTACGTGGGTCACCCCCGACAGCTACTTCTCGGTGATCGCCCCCGAGCTGGCGGCGGCCATCCTCAAGCGGCCCCCGGAGGCCGCCCCCGCCACCGCGGACCAGCTCCGCATCCGCCCCCAGGACCTGGTGGCCCTGGGCGTGGCACGCGGCGTGGTCGCGCCCCGGACCGGCTGAACGGACGGCCCCGTCGTAGCCGGAGACGACCAGGCCCTCGATGGTGTCCACCAGCGGATGGTTCTGCGGCAGCTTGGACGGGGCGCCCAGCGTGGGGCAGTCGTCGAAGTCCCCGGGCAGCGTCTTGCGCGCCGTGCGCAGCCCCGGCAACACGATCGCAACGAACCCGCCGGGCTCCCTTCACAGGCGGCTACGCCTGCGGTGACCTGGCGTCGTAGCGGGCGAAGCCGCGCCAGCGCAGCGCGAGCAGGGCCAGCACCAGGACGCACGCGAGCCCGCCGCCCGTGATCGCCACGGTCGGCGAGGTCAGGTCGGCGACGGAGCCGGCGACGAAGTCCCCGAGCCGGGGGCCGCCCGCGACGACCACGATGAACACGCCCTGGAGCCGCCCCCGCATCTCGTCCGGGGCCGCGGCCTGCATCATCGTGGAGCGGAACACCATGGAGATGGTGTCGGCCCACCCCGCCAGGGCGAGGAAGAGATCGCCCCCAGGGCGGGGGCCGCAACCATCAGCCCGACCGTCTTGGCGTCGCCGCCGAACCACAGGACCGCGATGGCCGGGAACAGTGCCTTCGGCTGGGCGAGCACCATCGCGGCCAGGTCGGAGAAGAAGGTCATCCGGATGTTGGGCCGGGTCCCGAGGAAGCGCAGGCCGTCCAGGACGGACGCCCGCCCGCGAAAGTGCGCCGGTCGAGGGTGTCGGCGATGGCTCCGCCGTACAGGCCGAAGGCGACGAGCGGGACGAGCGAGAAGAGGCCGACCAGCCCGACGGAGAAGCTGGAGCCGGTGATGTCGTAGACCTGGAGCGAGATCGCGAGGGCGGTCATCGCCTGCCCGACCCAGGAGATCATGCTGCCGGTCCACAGCCGCCGGTAGTCCGGAGAGGTGCGCAGGGGAGTCAGGTCGGCGAATATCCGGGGCCGGGTGCGCTTGGGTGCGGTCGTACGGTTCACAGCGGATGGCAACCACCGCCCGGCCGCGCACCCCAGGCGATTTCCCGCGCTTCACACACCGGTCACAGTCGCCCCACTCGGCTCCGCAATCCCGGCGCCGACGGATGCTTGCCGCTAACACGCCACTATCACCGGACATTTGACCGAATCGACGTGCGCTCCTCACCTCGTGTTCGGCTCATGATGAAAAGACTCGTATGTCCAGGGAGGCGCAGTGATCGAACCTGGCAACAGCACCACGAGCGACAGCACCGCGCGTACCGGCGCCGCGCACCACACGGTGCGCCCCGCCGTCCCCCCGGCCGGCCCGCCCGCCGTCCCCCTCACCCTCGGAGTCGAGGAGGAGTTCCTGCTCGTCGACGCCCGCACGTTCCGATTGGTCCCCGCCGCCGAGCTCGTCCTCGCCACGGCCGGCGGGCTGCCCGGCGAGCTGCACCCCGAGGGCACCCGCTACCAGGTGGAGCTGTCCACCCCCATCGCCCACTCGGCGGCCGCGCTGCGCGGGGAACTCGCCGCCCTGCGCCGCACCCTCGCCCGCGCGGCCCGCGCCCACGGCTGCCGGCTGCTGGCCTCGCCCTCTCCGGTCCTGGCCGTGGAGGGGCCGCTGCGCCTGACCGACGACGAGCCGCGCCAGCGCGAGCAGCACCACCGCTTCGGCTCGCTCACCGAGACCCTCGTCAGCTGCGGCCGTCACGTCCACGTCGGCACGCTCGACGTGGACACGGCGGTGGCCGTGTCCAACCGGGTCCGGCCCTGGCTGCCCACGCTGATCGCGCTGGCCGCCAACTCGCCGTTCTGGGGCGGCCGCGACACCGGCCACGCCAGCTGGCGTGCGATGGCCTGGGCGGGCTGGCCCTCGGCGGGGCTGCCACCGCACTACACGTCCACCGCGCACTTCCGGCGCTCGGTGCGGACGCTCCTGGACTCCGGGGCGGCCCTGGACACCAAGATGGTCTACTGGGACCTCCGCCCCTCGGGGCACTGGCCGACCCTCGAGATCCGGGCGCCGGACATGTCCCCCGACATCGACGCGGCCATCCTCCAGGCCGAGCTGGCCCGGGCCCTGGTCGCCACGGCCCTGCGGGAGATCGCGGAGCGGCGCCCCGAACCGGCGGTGCGGGACGACGTACTGCGCCTGGCGCGCTGGCGGGCGGCCCACGACGGGCTGGAGGGGTTCGGCCTCGATCCCTACTCGGGCGCGGAACTCCCGGCGGCCGACCTCGCGGAGGCCCTGCTGGACCTGGTCGCCCCGGAACTGGCGGCCGTGGGCGACCTGGACCACGCGGCGAAGACCCTGGCGGGCCTCCTGCGCGACGGCTCGGGCGCCCACCGCCAACGCGCGGCCTTCGCCCGCCGCCAGGACCTGACGGACGTACTGCGGCACTTGGCGGACGAGACGGAGAACTTCTAGCGCCGCGAGGAGGTGAACCCTTCCGGTCACAGCACCGGCCACCGGGCTGCCCACGCACCGCCCGCAAGGCGTAATACAGAAGGAGGAGGGTTCGCATACTGGACGCACGCGGGGGTTCCGACACCCCGGCGAGGTGTCGGAACTGTCGTCATACGCCCCGCAGGAACTACGGGACGGTCCTCGGCCATACGCCGACTCGCCCTTGACGCCAGCAAGGAGTCAGGCACGAATCTCCGAACGACGTCCTGCGACGCCAGCTCCTGAGAGGCGAGAAGCCCCCCGCCGACCCGACTGGCGCCCGCCGAACCGGATCCCTGATGTTCATCATCGACGCCGGGCTAGCGGCCCCCGGAGACAAGCTGCGGCACCACCAGTCGCGACTCAAGGGCACGGGACGTTCGCATCCCGGCTTCCCGAGGGACCGGACGCTCCCTCAGCGTGAGGGGTGGAGGAGCCAGGCGAGGGGCTCCGAGGGGGATTCGGAGGGGATCCGTTCACCCCACCCCGGCCGCCTGATGGCACGAAAGCCCCCGGACACGCCAAAGCCGCAGGTGAGATCGTTTCTTCACCTGCGGCTCGCAGTGGGGCGGGTGGGACTCGAACCCACGGCCGACGGATTATGAGTCCGCTGCTCTAACCGGCTGAGCTACCGCCCCTTCACGGCGTGGCGCGTACACATGTGCGCGCCGTCTGCCGCAGCATAGCCGCTCATACGATCTCCTGCCTCGGATGCGTCGCATGATCGGCTTCGCCTGTTCAGAGAGACCGCGCTGAGGGCTGCCCGGTTCCAGAAGAGGGCAAAAAAAGAAGAGGACCCCACCCGGGGCCCTCTTCTTCCTTGCTCCCCCGGCTGGACTCGAACCAGCAACCCTCCGGTTAACAGCCGAATGCTCTGCCAATTGAGCTACAGGGGACCGCGCTCCCCCGACTGGACTCGAACCAGTAACCTGCCGATTAACAGTCGGCTGCTCTGCCAATTGAGCTACAGGGGATTGCTGCGGTGCATCGAACAGCCCACCTCCGGCCTTGCCGGGGGGCGACCGTCCGTTGCGAGACATAGATTAGCGCAAGCAGGGGGGTGCTCCGCCAATCGGTATCGCCAGCGGGCCGGGCTCCCCACGACGAAGGGTGGCAGGCATGCGGTACAAGGTCACGTTCGTGGTCGGACTGGCCCTGGGCTACGTACTCGGGACGAGGGCCGGGCGCGAGCGGTACGAGCAGCTGAGGAAGTCCGCGCGGGAAGTCGCCCAGCACCCGGTGGTGCGCAACGCCGCCGAGACCGCGGGGCACAACGGCCGCGAGTTCGCCGGAAAAGCCTTCGCGGCGGTGAGCCAGAAGGTCGGCGACGCCGTCCCGGAGGGCCTGGCCGAGCGGGTGCGCGGCCTGCGCGACCGGGTCGGCGGCGGCGCCGAGGACGACTGGGGCACCAGCAACACCTGACCCCGTCGCGGACCCCGCGGCAGCCCGCCGGGCCTCCGCGGGGTCTTTCGCGTGGTCTTCGCGGATCTTCCCGGGGCCTCCCGGGGCCTCCCGGGGCCTCCCGGGGCCTCCCGGGGCCTTCCCGGGGCCTTCCCGGGCCCTTCGCGGGGTCCGCGGCGGTGGAGTCCGGCCGCGCGTGCGGCAGAATCCTCCGCATGGGGATAGTCGCCGGGCTGGACAGCTCTTCCACCTTCACTCGTATCGTCGTCTGCGACGCCGATACGGGCGCCGTACTGCGCCAGGGGTACGCACCCCACCCACAGCCCACGGGGGAACCCGACGGCGCGAACCCCCACGAGACCGATCCGCAGGCCTGGCTCCTCTCGCTCGGCGAGGCCGCCGGCGGCGGGCTCCTCGAAGGCGTGCAGGCCATAGGGGTCTCCGCGCAGCAGCACGGTCTGCTGCCCCTGGACGCGCAGGGCGGTCTCGTACGCTCCGCGCTGGTCGGCAACGACAAGCGCGGCCAGGTGGCCGCCGCCGACCTCATCGACTCGCTCGGCGGCCGGCAGGCCTGGTCCGAGGCGGTGGGCGCGGTCCCGCACTCCGCGCAGCCGATAGCCAAGCTGGCCTGGCTGGCCCGCACCGATCCCGACGCGGCCCGCCGGATCGCCGTACTGATGTCCCCGCACGACTGGCTGGTCTGGCAGCTGCTGGGCCGGCCGGCCCGGCGGACCACCGACCGGGGCGGCGCCTCCGGGACCGGCTACTGGTCGGCGGCCACCGGTTCCTGGCGCCCCGACCTGGTCGACCTGGCGCTCGGACACCAGGCGCTGCTGCCCGAGGTGCTCGGGCCGGCCGATGCCGCCGGGACGACGCCGGAGGGGCTGCTGATCTCCGCCGGCACCGGCGAGACGATGGCCGCCGCACTCGGCCTCGGCCTCGCCCCCGGCGACGCCGTGGTCTCCCTGGGCGCCTCCGGCTCGGTGATGGCCGTGCACCGCGAGGCGCTGGCGGAGCCGGGCGGTCTGATCACTTCCCTGGCCGACGCCAGCGGCCTGCACCTGCCGGTGGTGAACACCTCCAACGCGGTACGGGCCCTGCGCGGTACGGCGGAGCTGCTGGGCACCGACCTGGCGGGGCTCTCCGCGCTCGCGCTGAAGTCGACGCCGGGCGCGCACGGCCTCGTACTCCTGCCGTACCTGGAGGGAGAGCGGACGCCGAACCTGCCGCACACCGCCGGGACCCTGTCCGGGCTCCGCCGGGACTCGATGAAGGCGGAGCACCTGGCCAGGGCCTCCTTCGAGGGCATGCTGTGCGGGCTGGTGGACGCCCTCGACGTGCTGCGCTCGCGCGGTGTCGGGATCCGCCGGGTGTTCCTGCTCGGCGCGGCGGCCGAGCTGCCCGCCGTGCAGGCGTTCGCGCCGGGCCTCTTCGGGACGCAGGTCGTGGTCCCCGCCCCGGCCGACTACGCGGCGCTCGGCGCGGCCCGCCAGGCGGCCTGGGCGCTCGGCGCGGCGCGGGGCACGCTGGCCCCGCACACCCCGCCGGTCTGGCCCGCCCCGTCCGCGCAGGTCTTCGAGCCGGGCGAGGACTTCCCGGCCTGGCAGGCGGTGCGGCAGCAGTACATCGCGACGCGGGATCAGATCCACCCCGGCGCGTTCGCCTAGGCGCGGACGGGCGGCGCCGGCGGGCGGCGCGGACGGGTTCGGAGACGGCGTGGACGGGCGGCGCCGGCGGGTTCCGGCCCGAGGCGCGGGGCGTACGGCGGCCTACTCCTTTTGACCGGCCTTTGCGAAATCCGGTGGGGATCGGGCCACCGGTTGGCTCAAGATGGGGTGAACCCCCTCGATCTTGCCGACCGGAGCCTGCGCGTGCTCATACGACTTCTGCGGACCCATCTGGGGCCGTACCGGAAACCCATCGCTCTGCTGGTCCTGCTCCAGCTGTTGCAGACCAGTGCGAGCCTCTACCTGCCGACCCTGAACGCGGACATCATCGACAACGGTGTCGTCAACGGGGACACCGGCTACATCCTGCGCTTCGGCGCCCTGATGCTGGCCGTCTCGCTCGTCCAGCTCGTCTGCAACGTCGGCGCCGTCTACTACGGCGCCCGTACCGCGGCCGCCTTCGGCCGCGACGTCCGCGCCGCGATCTTCGACCGGGTGCAGAGCTTCTCCGCGCGGGAGCTCGGCCAGTTCGGCGCCCCGTCCCTGATCACCCGTACGACCAATGACGTCCAGCAGGTCCAGATGCTGGTGCTGATGACCTTCACGCTGATGGTCTCGGCGCCGATCATGTGCGTCGGCGGCATCGCCATGGCGCTCTCCCTCGACGTGAAGCTCTCCGGGGTCCTGCTCGCCGTGGTCCCCGTGCTCGGTCTGGCGGTCGGCGCGATCGTCTTCCGCACGCGGCCGCTGTTCCGGCAGATGCAGGAGCGCCTGGACACGGTGAACCGGGTGCTGCGCGAGCAGATCACCGGCAACCGGGTGATCCGCGCCTTCGTCCGCGACGACTACGAGAAGGAGCGCTTCCGGGAGGCCAACGCGGACCTGACCGGCGTTTCGCTCGCCGCCGGCAAGCTCCTGGCGCTGATGTTCCCCACCGTCATCGTGGTCGTGAACATCTCCAGCGTCGCCGTCATCTGGTTCGGCGCGATGCGCGTCGACAGCGGCGACATGCAGATCGGCCAGCTGACGGCCTTCCTCGCCTACCTGATGCAGATCGTCATGTCCGTGATGATGGCCACCTTCATGTTCATGATGGTGCCCCGGGCCGAAGTGTGCGCCGAGCGCATCCAGGAGGTCCTGGACACCGACTCCAGCGTCGTCCCGCCCGTGGACCCGGTACGCGCACTCGCCCGGCACGGACAGCTCGAACTGCGCGGCGCCGACTTCCGCTACCCGGGCGCCGAGGTGCCCGTGCTGCGCGGGGTGGACCTGGTGGCCCGCCCCGGCGAGATCACCGCGGTGATCGGCTCCACCGGCAGCGGCAAGTCCACCCTGCTGGGCCTGGTCCCGCGGCTCTTCGACGCGACCGGCGGCGAGGTGCTCGTCGACGGGGAGGACGTACGACGGCTCGATCCGGAACTGCTGGCCAAGACGGTCGGCATGGTCCCGCAGAAGCCGTACCTGTTCTCCGGAACCGTCGCCTCCAATCTGCGCTACGGGCGCCCCGACGCGACCGACGAGGAGCTGTGGCAGGCCCTTGAGGTGGCGCAGGCCAGGGACTTCGTGTCCGAGCTGGAGGGCGGCCTGGAGGCTCCCGTCAACCAGGGCGGGACCAACGTGTCCGGCGGGCAGCGCCAGCGCCTGGCCATCGCCCGCACCCTGGTGCAGCGCCCGGAGATCTACCTCTTCGACGACTCGTTCTCGGCACTCGACTACGCCACGGACGCGGCCCTGCGCGCGGCGCTCGCCCGCGAGACGCAGGACGCGACCGTGGTCATCGTCGCCCAGCGGGTCTCCACGATCCGCGACGCGGACCGGATCGTCGTCCTGGACGAGGGCCAGGTGGTGGGCGAGGGGCGGCACCACGAACTGATGGCCGGCAATGAGACCTACCGGGAGATCGTGCTCTCCCAGCTGACGGAGGCGGAGGCCGCATGAGCGGGCCCGGAGGACGGATGATGATGGGACCGGCCCAGCGGTCCATGGACTTCAAGGGCTCGGGCCGGCGCCTGCTGGGCCAGCTCGCGCAGGACCGGGCCAAACTGTGGGGCATGGTCGGCGCGGTCGTCGGCAGCGTCGGCTGCGCGGTCGTCGGGCCGAAGATACTCGGCGACGCCACCGACCTGGTGTTCGCGGGGATCGTGGGGCGGCGGATGCCGTCCGGGATCACCAAGGAACAGGCCCTGGAGCGGATGCGCGCCGACGGGGAAGGCGGCATGGCCGACATGCTGTCCGGCACCGCCTTCACCCCCGGGCAGGGCATCGACTTCGGTGCCGTCGGGGTCGTGGCGATCTGGGCGCTGGTGGTGTTCACCCTGGCCGGGCTGCTGATGCTGGTCGCGACGCGGCTGTCGAACCACGTCATGAACGGCACCGTGTACCGGATGCGCGAGGAGCTGCAGGCGAAGCTGTCGCGGCTGCCGCTGTCGTACTTCGACCAGCAGAAGCGCGGTGAGGTGCTCAGCCGTGCGACGAACGACATCGACAACATCGGGCAGACGCTCCAGCAGACGATGGGGCAGCTGCTCAACTCGCTGCTGACCATCGTGGGCGTGCTCGCGATGATGTTCTGGATCTCGCCGCTGCTGGCGCTGGTCGCGCTGGGGACCGTACCGGTGTCGATTTTCGTCGCGGCGAAGATCGGCAAGAGGTCGCAGCCGCAGTTCGTGGCGCAGTGGAAGACCACGGGCACGCTCAACGCCCACGTCGAGGAGATGTACTCGGGCCACACGCTGGTCAAGGTCTTCGGCCGGCAGAAGGAGTCGGCGGCGCTGTTCGCCGAGCAGAACGAGGAGCTGTACCGGGCCACCTTCAAGGCGCAGCTGGTCAGCGGGATCATGCAGCCGGTGATGTTCTTCATCTCGAACATCAACTACGTGCTGATCGCCGTCGTCGGCGGTCTGCGGGTGGCTTCGGGCACCCTGTCGATCGGTGACGTGCAGGCCTTCATCCAGTACTCGCGCCAGTTCTCGATGCCGCTGACGCAGGTCGCCTCGATGGCGAACCTGGTGCAGTCGGGCGTCGCCTCGGCGGAGCGGGTGTACGAGCTGCTCGACGCGCCGGAGCAGGAGGCCGACGCGGTGGTGCCGGAGCGGCCGGAGCGGCTGCGCGGGCAGGTCACGCTCGACAAGGTGGCCTTCCGCTACGAGCCGGACAAGCCGCTGATCGAGAACCTCTCGCTGACGGTCGAGCCGGGCCACACGGTCGCGATCGTCGGCCCGACGGGCGCCGGCAAGACCACGCTGGTCAATCTGCTGATGCGGTTCTACGAGGTCACGGGCGGCGAGATCGCGCTCGACGGCGTGGACATAGCGAAGATGACCCGCGAGGAACTGCGCGGGGGCATCGGCATGGTGCTCCAGGACACCTGGCTGTTCGGCGGCACCATCGCGGACAATATCGCGTACGGCGCCTCGCGCGAGGTCACGCGCGGCGAGATCGAGGACGCGGCGAAGGCGGCCCACGCGGACCGCTTCATCCGCACCCTGCCGGACGGCTACGACACGGTGCTGGACGACGAGGGCGCGGGCGTCAGCGCGGGCGAGAAGCAGCTGATCACCATCGCCCGGGCGTTCCTGTCGGACCCGGTGATCCTGGTGCTCGACGAGGCGACGAGCTCGGTGGACACCCGGACCGAGGTGCTGATCCAGAAGGCGATGTCGCGGCTCGCGCACGGCCGTACGTCCTTCGTGATCGCGCACCGGCTGTCCACGATCCGCGACGCGGACGTGATCCTGGTGATGGAGAGCGGATCGATCGTGGAACAGGGCACGCACGAGGAGCTGCTCGCCTCGGACGGCGCCTACGCGCGGCTGTACGCGGCGCAGTTCGCGCAGGCGGTCGCGGAGGTCGACTAGCGGGCATCGAGGGGCGGGCATCGAGGGGCGGACACCGACGGGCGGGGCGGCCGACGGGGGGCGGCCGGTCCCCGCGGCCGGCCAGCCGGCCCACCCGCCACGGGAGCGGGGGCGGGAGCGGGCCGGTCGCGGATCAGTCCAGGTAGCCCCGGAGCTGGTCGGCGAAGGCGTGGTCGCGCAGCTTGTTGAGGGTCTTGGACTCGATCTGACGGATCCGCTCGCGCGTCACGCCGAAGATCCGCCCGATCTCCTCCAGCGTGCGGGGGCGGCCGTCGGCGAGCCCGTACCGCAGCTGGACGACCTTGCGTTCGCGCTCACCCAGGGTGGAGAGCACCGCTTCGAGGTGTTCGCGCAGCAGGAAGAACGCGGCGGACTCCACGGGTGAGGCGGCGTCGCCGTCCTCGATGAGGTCGCCGAGGGCGACATCGTCCTCCTCGCCCACCGGGGAGTGCAGGGAGATCGGCTCCTGCGCGAGGCGCAGCACCTCCATGACCCGTTCGGGGGTCAGTTCCAGGTGGGTGGCGACCTCTTCGGCGGTGGGCTCGTACCCGCGTTCCTGGAGCATGCGGCGCTGGACGCGGACGACCCGGTTGATCAGCTCCACGACGTGGACCGGCACGCGGATGGTCCGGGCCTGGTCGGCGAGGGCCCGGGACATCGCCTGCCGGATCCACCAGGTGGCGTAGGTGGAGAACTTGTAGCCGCGGGCGTAGTCGAACTTCTCGACGGCCCGGATGAGTCCGAGGTTCCCCTCCTGGACGAGGTCGAGCATGGTGAGGCCGCGGCCCACGTACCGCTTCGCGACGGAGACGACGAGCCGCAGGTTCGACTCGATGAGACGGCGCTTGGCCATCCGGCCCATGACGACGAGCTTGTCGAGATCGAGGGCGAGCCGGGAGTCGAGGTCCGGGGTGCTGCCCAGCTTCTCCTCGGCGAACAGTCCGGCTTCCACGCGCCGGGCGAGGTCGACCTCTTCGGCGGCGGTGAGGAGCGGGATCCTGCCTATCTCGCGCAGGTACTGCCGGAACAGGTCGGCGGACGGGCCCGCGCCGCTGTTGGCGTCGCCTGCGCCGCTGCGCCTGCGCGGTGCCGGCACCGGCTCGTGCGGCTCCGGTACACCGGGCTCCTCGTCCGTCTCGTCCGCTTCGGCCGCCTCGTTCTGCGCTTCGTCCGCGACCTCGTCCGCCGCTTCGTCCACGACGTCGGCCTCTGCCTCGGCCTCATCGGCCTCCGAGGACTCGCTCACGTTCACGGTCAAGGGCTGGGTCTGCACGGGGGCGGCCTCCAGGGCTCCGAGGACGGGGGCACCGCACCTCAGTGTGGCGTACGGCACATCACCGCCACGAGGGGCGTGCGAGCACTTTCTGGGTCCGGTACGTGACCGGATGGTTACCCCCCGGCGGCAACCCCGATGCGGATCGGACTCATGTCCGAGAGGATCGCCGCCACGCCTCGCGCGAAACGCGCGTGCCGTTGCGCTGCCCGGACCCGCGGCACTCGGCCACCCCGAAACCCGCTCCGGAGCAGGGGAGTTGAAGGCCGTCGGCATCGCCCTGGGGTCAGGCGGGCTCGACGCGGACCGCGCAGACCTTGAACTCGGGCATCCCGGATACGGGGTCCAGGGCCGGGTTGGTGAGGGTGTTGGCGCGGCCCTCGCCGGGCCAGTGGAACGGCATGAAGACCGTGTCGGCGCGGATCGCGTCGGTGATGCGCGCCGGGGCGACCGCCCGGCCGCGGCGCGAGGTCACCGCCAGCGGCGTGCCGTCGGTGACGCCGAGGCGGGCCGCGAGGCGTGGATGCAGCTCGACGAAGGGCCCGGGGGCTGCGGCGTTGAGCTCGTCGACCCGGCGGGTCTGGGCGCCGGACTGGTACTGGGCGACGACCCGGCCGGTCGTGAGGTGGAGCGGGTAGAGGGCGTCGGGGACCTCGGCGGCGTCGCGGTGGGAGACGGCGACGAAGCGGGCGCGGCCGTCGTCGGTGGCGAAGGAGTCGAGGAAGAGGCGAGGCGTGCCGGCGGCGCCTTCGGGGCAGGGCCAGAAGACGCCCTGCTCGGCCTCGATCCGGGCGTAGGTGATGCCCGAGTAGTCGGCCGGGCCTCCCGCCGAGGCGCGGCGCAGTTCGTCGAAGACCTCCTCGGGGGCGGTGGGGAAGCCCTTCTCGACGCCGAGCCGGGAGGCCAGCCCGTGCAGGACCTCCAGGTCGGTGCGGACCCCGGGTGGCGGGGTGAGGGCGCGGCGGCGGAGCAGGACGCGGCCCTCCAGGCTGGTGGTGGTACCGGTCTCCTCCGCCCACTGGGTGACCGGGAGGACCACGTCGGCGAGGGCGGCGGTCTCGGAGAGGACCACGTCGGCGACGGCGAGGAAGTCCAGGGAGCGGATGCGGTCCTCGATGTGGGCGGCGCGGGGGGCGGAGACCACCGGGTTGGAGCCCATCAGGAGCAGGGCCTTCACGTCGGTGCCGAGGGCGTCGAGGAGTTCGTAGGCGCTGCGGCCGGGGCCGGGGAGGCTGTCGGGATCGACGCCCCAGACTCCCGCGACGTGGGCGCGCGCCGCCGGGTCGGTGAGCTTGCGGTAGCCGGGGAGCTGGTCGGCCTTCTGGCCGTGCTCGCGGCCGCCCTGGCCGTTGCCCTGGCCGGTGAGACAGCCGTACCCGGACAGCGGGCGGCCGGCCCGGCCGGTGGCCAGGCACAGGTTGATCCAGGCCCCGACGGTGTCGGTGCCCTTGGACTGCTGTTCCGGACCCCGGGCCGTGAGGACCATGGCGGAGGAGGGCGCGCAGAACAGGGCGGCCGCCTCGCGGAGCTTGGGGACGGGGACGCCCGTGACGCGTTCGACGTGCTCGGGCCAGTGCGCCATCACGGCGGCGCGGGCCTCCTCCCAGCCGGTGGTACGGGCGGCGATGAACGCCTCGTCCGTACGGCCCTCCGCGACCACCAGGTGCAGCAGGCCCAGCGCCAGCGCGAGGTCGGTCCCCGGGCGGGGCGCCAGGTGGAGGTCGGCCTGCTCGGCGGTGCGCGTGCGGCGGGGGTCGACGACGATCAGGGTGCCGCCGTTCTCCTTGAGTTCGGTGAGGTAGCGCAGCGCCGGGGGCATGGTCTCGGCCAGGTTGGAGCCGACGAGGATCACGCAGCCGGTGCGCGGGACGTCCTCCAGGGGGAAGGGCAGACCGCGGTCGAGGCCGAAGGCCCGCTGGTGGGCGGCGGCGGCCGAGGACATGCAGAAGCGGCCGTTGTAGTCGATCTGCGAGGTGCGCAGGGCGACGCGCGCGAACTTGCCGAGCGCGTACGCCTTCTCGTTGGTGAGCCCGCCCCCTCCGAACACCCCGACCGCGTCGCGGCCGTGGGTCCGGCGGGTGCGGGCCAGGCCCTCGGCGACTGTGGCGAGGGCCTCCTCCCAGGTGGCCGGTTCCAGCCGCCCGGCGTGGGTGCGGACGAGCGGCTCGGTCAGGCGCACCCGGGAGGACAGCACGGCGGGGGCGGTGCGGCCCTTGCCGCACAGCGCGCCCCGGTTGACCGGGAAGTCCGCCCGCTCCTCGACCGCTACGCCCGTGCCGCCGGGCTCGGGGCGGAGGTTCATCCCGCACTGGAGCGCGCAGTACGGGCAGTGCGTGGCGGTGACGGGGGCTTCCGGGAGGTGCATGCCCTCCAGCCTGCGTCGGCGGTGTTACACGGACCCCCGCCCACGGTTACACCTCCCCTACGGCCGCCTCAGCGCCGTCCGCCGGGCGCGGTGAGGCCCGGTGGCCCGGGCGCACGGGGCCATCGCCCGTACCGGCGTACGCGGCACCGGCCATACCGGCGTACGGGGCACCGGCCGCGCGGGACTACTGGCCCGTGAGGTACTTCACGGTCAGGCCGGCCGTCCAGCCGCCGTCCACGGCGAGTTCGGCGCCCGTCATGTACCCGGCGGCGTCCGAGAGCAGGAACGCGACCGCCGCCGCGATCTCCTCGGGGACGCCGACGCGGCCCATCGGTGTCCCGGGGTAGTTGCCCTCGCCTGCCTGGATGCCGACCGGGGCGGTCATCGGGGTCAGGGTCATGCCGGGGTGGACGGAGTTCACCCGGATCCGTGCCTCCGCGAGTTCGACCGCGCCGATCTTCGACAGCCCGCGCACGGCCCACTTGGAAGCCCCGTACCCGGCGGTGAGCGCGAGGCCGGTCAGGCCGGCGGCGGAGGAGATGTTGACGATGGATCCGCCGCCGCCGGCGCGCAGCAGCGGTATCGCGGCCTTGATGCCGATGAACACGCCGACCAGGTTGATCTCGACGACCCGGCGGAAGTGCTCGACGCTCTCGTGCTCCAGGAACTGGCCGGTGGATATGCCGGCGTTGTTCACGAGCCCGTCGATGCGGCCGAACTCGGCGACCGCGTGGTCCAGCGCCGCCTGCCAGTCGGCCTCGCTGGTGACGTCGTGCCGCACGAACCGCGCCGCCCCGCCGAGCTTCGCGGCGGTCGCCGCGCCCTCCGCCTCCAGCACGTCGGTGATCAGCACCCTGCCCCCGCCGTCCACGACGGCCCGCGCGATGGCGGCGCCCAGGCCGCGTGCTCCACCGGTGACGACGACGGCCTTGCCGCCCAGATCCACCACGGTCACGGTTCCCCCTCTGATGCTCGAACAGGCCAACCGACATATGACTAATCGGCATACCCGCCGGTCGCGCGTCAGTCTGCCAGAGCGGCCAGAGCCCGCGACACCCCCTGCTCCTTCGGCCCGAGGAACCGCGGCTCGGGCTTGAAGGCCGCGTCCAGTGCCGCCTTGCCCGCCGCGAAGACCTCGCGGGTGCCGCCGTAGTACCAGGTGGCGTCGTGCTCGTCGTCGACCCCGACCCCGTACGACTCCACCCCCGCGGCCTCGCACAAGGCCACGGCCCTGCGTATGTGGAAGCCCTGGCTGATCAGCACGGCCCGCTCGACCCCGAATATCTCCGTGGCCCGGACGCACGAGTCCCACGTGTCGAAGCCGGCGAAGTCGCTGACGATCCGGTCCCCCGGCACCCCCTTGCCGGTGAGGTACCCGCGCATCGCGCCGGGCTCGTCGTACTCGGTGCGGCTGTTGTCCCCCGTGATCAGGACGACCTTGACCCGGCCCGCCCGGTACAGCTCGGCGGCGGCGTCCAGCCGGTTGGCCAGGTAGGGCGTGGGCCGCCCGTTCCACAGGCCCGCCCCGAAGACCACCGCCACCTCGGCGGCGGGAGCGTCCGCCGTGCTCCGCAGCCGGTCCGCGGCCGTCGCGTGCGTCCACGCCGAGGGCAGCAGGGCCAGGACGCACCCCGCCATCACCGTCTGGACGGCCCGCCTCCGCACCCGCACCCCGCGCGGCAGCCGCACCGCGGGCAGCCGCACCGCCCCCGCCCGCACCGCCCCCGCAGACCGCCCCGCCAGCGCCCGCACCCAGCCCTGCGTTCCCATGACCGCCCCCCATCGCGCTCGCCCCGCGGCGCTCGACCCCTTGCGTTCAACATCGTTCGCACGGATTGACGAACCGACCCCGCTCCCCAGTTCCAGCTCCCCCACCTTTCACCCGTACGAATGAGCGAGTGAGCAGCCGGAAAAGAGAGCCGACACCCCGGCGCAACGCGACGGCAACCTCCGGCGCGCAGGATCGGTCCATGACGGAGCCGGTGCACCCTTCCGACATCACCCTGTCCCTCCCCTTCGGCAGCGCCGCCGAGCTGCTCACCCGGATCACCGCCCAACTCGGCACGCAGCTCAGCGGGCTGCGCCCGCCGCGCGCCCGTCACCCCGGAGCCCACCCATGCAGCACCGGCAACACCAGCGGCACGAGCAACACCAGCGGCACGAGCGGTACGAGCAGCCACCCACCCTCGTCGCCGTGGCCCACGGCAGCCGCGATCCGCGCGCCCCGCGCGCCGTCGAAGCCCTCCTCGAGCGGGTCCGCGAGCTCCGCCCGCGCCTCGACGTACGGCTCGGGCACCTCGAACTGAACCCGCCGCTGCTCGCCGACACCCTGCGCGCGGCCTCCGACCGGGCCGGCCGGCGGGCGTCCGACGGCGCCTCGGGCGGGGCGGTGCTCGTCCCGCTGCTCCTCGGACGCGGCTACCACGTCAAACGGGACCTCCCCGCGGCCGCCGCCCGCTTCCCCCGCCTCCGGGTGAGCGTCGCCGCCCCCCTCGGCCCGCACCCGCTGCTCGTCGAGGCCCTCCGCGACAGGCTCCGCGAAGCCGGCTGGACCCCCGGCACGGCCGTGGTGCTGGCCGCCGCCGGATCGCGCGACCCCGACGCGGCCGCCGACACCCGCGCCGCCGCCGCCCTGCTCTCCGAGCGCCTCGGCGGGGTGGCCGTCGTCACGGCCTACGCCTCCGCCGCTTCCCCCACCGTCCCCGAGGCGGTGCGCGCCCTCGCCGCCCGCGGCCACCACCGGCCCGCCATCGCCTCGTACTTCACCGCCCCCGGTCACTTCGCCACCCGCAGCGCCGCCGCCGCTCCCGGCCCGGCCGCCGCCCCGCTCGGCGCCCACCCGGCCCTGGCCCGCCTCGTCCTCCAGCGCTACGACGAGGCCCTCGCCCGGCGGGAGAGCCTGGGCGAGACCCGGTTCCAGCCGGCCTCCGCGTAAGGACCCCGCAAGGACGCCGCAGGGTCCCCGTAAGGCGCCCGTAAGCAGCCCACGGGGGCCGCGCCCGGTCGTATTGCTCGGATTGTCAGGTCTCCGGTTAACGTCTCACCATGGAAGGCACCGCGCACGCTCCCGCAGACCCGACCGACCCCCGCGAGCCCTACGATCCCGCCGCCACCGAGCGCTGGGCCACCGAGCCAGACAAACGCCCCGGCCGGACCGCCTTCCAGCGTGACCGTGCCCGCGTACTGCACTCCGCCGCGCTGCGCCGGCTCGCCGGGAAGACGCAGGTCGTCACGCCCGGCACCCGCTCGTACGACTGGGACGCGAGCCCCCGCACCCGCCTGACCCACTCGCTGGAGTGCGCCCAGGTCGGCCGGGAGCTCGGCGCGGCCCTGGGCTGCGACCCCGACCTGGTCGAGGCCGCCTGCCTCTCCCACGACATGGGCCACCCGCCCTTCGGCCACAACGGCGAGGAAGCGCTCAACGAGTTCGCCAAGGACTGCGGCGGCTTCGAGGGCAACGCCCAGTCCCTGCGGCTGCTGACCCGCCTGGAGCCCAAGCGGTTCGTGCCCGACGCGGACGGCGAGCTGGTCAGCGTCGGCCTGAACCTCACCCGGGCCTGCCTGGACGCCGCCACCAAGTACCCGTGGGCCCGCGGCGACCACCCCACCGACCCCGGCTCGGTGAAGTTCGGGGCGTACGAGGACGACCTGCCGGTCTTCGAGTGGCTGCGCCTCGGCGCGCCCGCGGACCGCAAGTGCTTCGAGGCGCAGGTCATGGACTGGGCGGACGACGTCGCGTACTCGGTGCACGACTTCGAGGACGGCCTGCACGCCGGCCACCTCGATCCGAACCTGCTGCACGCCGAGCCCGAGCGGACCGCGATCTGGCGGGTCGCCATCGGCCGCTACGTCCCGGCGGACACCGACCCCGAAGAGCTGCGCGAGGCGCTGGACCGGCTGATGGAGCAGGAGTGGTGGCCGCACGGGTACGACGGCTCGGCCGTGGCCCAGGCCCGGCTGAAGGACGCCACCAGCCAGCTGATCGGCCGGTTCTGCCAAGCGGCCGAGGGCGCCACCCGCGAGGCGTACGGCCCGGGCCGCCTCACCCGGTACGGGGCGGGTCTGGTGGTCCCGCGCGAGGCGCGCAACGAGTGCGCGGTGCTGAAGGCGGTCGCCGACCTGTACGTGATGCAGCGCGACGAACAGGAGCGGATCCGGGCCGACCAGCGCGTCGTCCTGGCCGAACTAGCCGACGCGCTGAGCCGGCGCGCGCCCGAGGGGCTGGACCCGCAGTTCCGGGCCATCTTCGACACGGCCCCGGACGACCGGGCGAGGAAACGCGCGGTCGTCGATCAGATCGCCTGCCTCACGGACGCCGCCGCCCGCTCCCTGCACGGCCGCCTCACCGGGCGCACGCGACGCGCCGAAGGGTGAGCCTATCGGGCCACTCCCCCTTCACGCGGCAGGCTCAGTGCGGGACGCTCGCATGTGGCCGCACGTGACGAACAGGTAATGAGGAGGCATCAGGTGGTCGACGCACACCAGACGTTCATCATCGTCGGCGGAGGGCTGGCCGGGGCAAAGGCGGCCGAGACGCTGCGGGCGGAGGGGTTCACCGGCCGGGTGATCCTGATCGGCGACGAGCACGACCGCCCGTACGAACGCCCCCCGCTGTCCAAGGGGTTCCTGGTGGGCAAGGAGGAGCGCGACAGCGTCTTCGTGCACGAGCCGTCCTGGTACGCGAGCGCCGACGTCGAGCTGCACCTCGGCCAGCCCGCCGTGCACCTGGACCGCGAGAACAAGTCGGTGCGCCTGGGCGACGGCACCCTGCTGCACTACGACAAGCTGCTGCTGGCCACGGGCTCCGAGCCGCGCCGCCTCGACCTCCCCGGCACGGACCTGGTGGGCGTGCACCACCTGCGCCGCCTGGCCCACGCCGAGCGGCTGCGCGGCGTCCTGGCCGCCCTCGGCCGGGACAACGGCCACCTGCTGATCGCGGGCGCCGGCTGGATCGGCCTGGAGGTCGCCGCCGCGGCGCGCGGGTACGGGGCCGAGGTCACCGTGGTCGAGGCGGAGGCCACCCCGCTGCACTCGGTGCTCGGCCCGGAGATCGGCCGGCTGTTCGCGGACCTGCACGCCGGGCACGGGGTGCGCTTCCACTTCGGCGCCCGGCTGACGGAGATCGTGGGCCAGGACGGCATGGTGCTGGCCGCCCGCACCGACGACGGGGAGGAGCACCCGGCGCACGCGGTCCTCTCGGCGATCGGGGCGGCGCCCCGGACGGCCCTCGCCGAGACGTCCGGGCTCGCCCTCGTGGACCGGGCGCACGGCGGCGGGATCGCCGTGGACGCCTCCCTGCGCACCTCGGACCCGGACGTCTTCGCGGCCGGGGACGTGGCCGCCGCCCACCACCCGGTGCTCGGGACGCGGCTGCGCGTCGAGCACTGGGCCAACGCCCTCCACGGCGGCCCGGCCGCGGCGCGGGCGATGCTGGGGCGGGAGGTCAGCTACGACCGGGTGCCGTACTTCTTCTCCGACCAGTACGACGTGGGCCTGGAGTACTCGGGGTACGCGCCGGCCGGCGGCTACGACCAGGTGCTGATCCGCGGCAACGTGGGCAAGCGGGAGTTCATCGCCTTCTGGCTCTCGGACGGACGGGTGCTCGCCGGTATGAACGTCAACGTGTGGGATGTCACCGAGCACATCCAGGCCCTCATCAGGTCCAAGGCCCCGGTGGACCGCGAAAAGCTCGCGGACCCGTCGGTTCCGCTCGCGTCCCTGGTCACGGCGGAGGGGGCCTGACAGGTTTGCCGCCGCCCGGCCGTAGACTTCACGGGTGGCAGGACGGATCAACGACGACGACGTGAAGGCGGTACGGGACGCGGTCCCGATCGACGCCGTCGTCTCCGAATACCTCCAGCTGCGCAACGCGGGCGGCGGCAACCTCAAGGGCCTCTGCCCCTTCCACGACGAAAAATCCCCGTCCTTCCAGGTCAGCCCCAGTAAGGGGCTCTACCACTGCTTCGGCTGCCAGGCGGGCGGGGACATCCTCGACTTCATCATGAAGATCGATCACCTCTCCTTCTCGGAGTCGGTCGAGCGCCTGGCCGGCCAGGCCGGCATCGTCCTGCGGTACGAGGAGGGCGGCTACACCGCCGGCACCAGCGGCCGCGGCGAGCGCATCCGCCTGGTCGAGGCGCACAAGGCCGCCGCCGCGTTCTACGTGGACCAGCTGGACTCCCCCGAGGCGGAGATCGGCCGCAAGTTCCTGGCGGAGCGCGGCTTCGACCAGGCCGCGGCCGCCCACTTCAGCGTGGGCTACAGCCCGTCCGGCTGGGACCACCTGACCCGCTTCCTGCGCGGCAAGGGCTTCAGCGACAAGGAACTGATCACCTCCGGGCTCGCCCAGGACAGCCGCAGCGGCAAGCCGATCGACCGCTTCCGAGGCCGGCTGATGTGGCCCATCCGCGACATCACGGGCGAGGTCGTCGGCTTCGGCGCGCGCAAGCTCCGCGACGACGACAACGGTCCCAAGTACCTGAACACGCCGGAGACGGCGATCTACAAGAAGTCCCAGGTGCTGTACGGCATCGACCTGGCGAAGAAGGAGATTGCGAAGACCTCCCGGGCCGTCGTCGTCGAGGGCTACACCGACGTCATGGCCTGCCACATGGCCGGGGTCACCACCGCGGTAGCCACCTGTGGCACCGCCTTCGGCGGGGAGCACATCAAGATCCTGCGCCGCCTGCTGATGGACAACGCCACCGCCGAGGTGATCTTCACCTTCGACGGCGACGCGGCCGGCCAGAAGGCCGCGCTGCGGGCGTTCGAGGACGACCAGAAGTTCGCCGCCGAGACCTCCATCGCGATCACCCCCGGCGGCATGGACCCCTGCGACCTGCGCCTGGCGCAGGGGGACGGGGCGGTGGCCTCGCTGGTCGAGACCCGTACCCCGCTCTTCGAGTTCGCGCTGCGGCACATCGTGTCGCGGCACAACCTGGAGAACCCGGCGGGCCGGGCGGCCGCCCTCGACGAGGCGGCGCCGGTCGTCGCCCACATCAAGAACATCGCGATCCAGCACGAGTCGGCGGTCCAGCTGGCGGGCATGCTGGGCATCCGCGACGAGGCGTTCGTCGTCAAGCGGGTCGCACAGCTGGCCCGCTGGGCCCGCGACCGCGGCGGCCAGTCGCAGCAGCAGGGGCGCGGCGGGGGCGGACGCCCGTCCTACGACGCGGGCCCCGCGCAGCCCGAGCGGCCCGCCGGCGGCCCCGCGCTGAACCTGCGCAGCCCCGCCCACCGCACCGAGCGCGAGCTGCTGAAGCTGGCCCTCCAGCGCCCCGCCCTGGTTTCCCCGGCCTTCGACGCGTACGGGATGGACGAGTTCACCGCCCCGCCGTACGCGGCCGTGCGCCAGGCCATCCTGGACGCGGGCGGCGCCTCGCTGGGCACCGAGGACTACCTGGCCAAGGTCCGCGAGGCCGCCCCGAACGACACCGTCCGCGCGCTCGTCACGGAACTCGCGGTCGAGGCGATCCACGCGAAGACCGTGGACGAGATCTACGCGGGCGTCCAGCTGGTGCAGGTGCGCCTGCGCGCCGTGGACCGCCGGGTCCACGAGATCCAGGGCACGATGTCCCGGCTCGGCCCGCAGGCCCCGCCGGAGCAACTGGCCGCGGTCCAGGAGGAGCTGTGGGTCCTCCAGCAGTACGGCCGCCGGCTGCGCAACCGCGGCGCCGAGGGCCTGTGACCGGGGCCTACGCCCCCCGGCGGCCGAGCCAGTCGCCGCCGGGTATCTCCGTGCCGGACGCGCGCAGGTCGCGGGCGAGCAGGGGCGCGGCCAGGTAGACCCAGGCCCGGGCGGCGCTGCCGTCGGGGCGGAGCACCTCGCGGGCGAGCCGGTCGTAGAGGTTGCCCGGGCGGCCCGGGCCCGCGTACTCCTCCAGCCGGTCCAGCGCGGCCAGCAGTTCCGGGTACGCGCCGGGGGCCGGCGTGATCAGCTCCCCGAGGACGGCCGAGCCGGGGCGGTGGACGGCGTACGGGTACCCGGGACCGTCGTAGAGCGCCGCGTCGGGCAGCCGGGCGGGCTCCTCGCGGGCCGTGCGGCCGCGCAGGAACAGGTCGTGGTTGACCTCCCCCGGGCGCAGCGTTCCGTAGACGAAGAACGGCAGCGGGGCGGGCGGTTCCCCGGGCCGGACGGCCGATGTCACGCGGGCACTCCCTCGGGTGGGGCGACTGGTCCGCAGGCCCGGCCGGAAGGCCCGGCTTCCCTGCGCGCCTCCACCGTACGCACGGCCGTTTCCCACCCTCCCGGCGCCCGTGACCCGGGACGTCCGGCGTCGGGCTCCCCCGCTCCCTCCGGCCCCCGCTCCCTCCGGCCCCCGGTCCGGCCTCCGTGCCGCCTGCGCACCGGTCGTCACGGTCACCCGGTCGCCCGGGTCACCCGGACGGCGCGGGTGGCACCGATGGCCGCACCCGCCCGCCTGAGCTGCGAAAACACCCCGTACGAGGGGGAGCGGCGGACCGAACTGACGGGACATCAGCAGGCGCGGCCGGGCCGGGCCGGGTTACCTCGGGAACACGACCCCGTGTCTCCAGGAGAATCCCATGCGCCGACGTACCGCTCACGCGCTGACCGCCACCGCGCTGACCGCAGCCGCGTTCACCGGCCCGGTCGCCGGCGCGGTCGCGGCCGCGGACCTCGGCATCATCAGCTTCGCCCCCGGTGACTTCGCGCCGCTGGAGGTGTGGCCCAAGTCCGCGGCCCCCGGCGCCACCGTCACCGTCAACACCACCGCGTGCGGCCACGGCAGCCACGCGGAGGGCGACGCCAGCACGGTCGGCGGCGGCCGGTTCAAGCTGGTCCCGGGCACCCACAAGGAGGTGGTCGTGGGCCAGTTCCAGGTCACCCGCGGCACCCGGCCCGGCACCTACGGCATCGGCGCCACCTGCGCGAACGGCAAGTTCGCCACCGGCGACCTGGTCGTCACCGAACGCGGGCCGCAGGGCCCCGTCCACACCGGGGTGGGCGGTGGCACGACCACCACCGCCGACCCCGCCACGATCGCGGCGGGAACGGCCGTACTGGCCGCGACCGCCGTCGGCGGTATCTGGCTCCTGCGTCGCCGGGCGAGCGGCACGCGGAGCTGACGGACGCCCACCGCGGCTCCGGCCGCGGTCCGACCGGTACCGTCCCCCGTCGCCCGCCCCGCGAGGTCCCCCCCGTTCGCGGGGCCGGGCGACGGCCAGTCACCCCGAAACGGAAGCCGAGGGGGTACGCATGGGTGGCGATGTCCGGAGCTCCCGGAGCTCCCCGGGCGGCCCGGCGCAGAACCGACGGCCCTGGCCCGCGGCCGGCCGCGCCCCTGCGGCCACCCCTGGATCCGCTCCGGCGGGCCGCGGCATCGCCCGCACCCCCCGTACCCCCACCGCCCGCCACGGCGGGCTCGTCGCCCTCGCCGCCTGCGTCGGCATCTGGCTCGTCACCAGCGGCTCCCGCGAACCCGTGGGGCCGCCGCTGCCCTCCCCCGCCGAGGCGCTGAGCGCCGCCAGCGCGTCCGGGCCCGGCATCGCCCCGCTCCCCGGCTCCCCGCCCGCCCGGATCCGGATCCCCTCCATCCGGGTCGACGCGCCGCTGACCGGGCTCGGCCTCCAGGCGGGCGGCAGCCTCGAAGTACCGCCGCCGGACCGGCGGGACCTGGCCGGGTGGTACCGCGAGGGCACCACCCCGGGCGCCACCGGCACCGCCGTGATCGCCGGGCACGTGGACGACGCGGTCGGCCCCGGGGTCTTCTACCACCTGGGCGCGCTGCGCCGCGGGGCCGCCATCGAGGTCCCGCGCGCGGACGGCCGTACGGC
The DNA here is from genome assembly GCF_040296725.1 of Streptomyces sp. NPDC002044. Taxonomy (NCBI): domain Bacteria; kingdom Bacillati; phylum Actinomycetota; class Actinomycetes; order Kitasatosporales; family Streptomycetaceae; genus Streptomyces; species Streptomyces sp. NPDC002044. The sequence goes on along the minus strand of NZ_JBEOXU010000009.1, from coordinate 9,372 downwards.
GGTGTTCACGGTCCACGCGGTCGGGGTGTACGACGCCAAGGGCTTCCCCGACTCCCTCGTGTACGGCCCGTCCGCGCGCGCCGAGCTCCGGGTGATCACCTGCGGCGGCGGCTTCTCCCCGCGCACGGGCTACCGGGGCAACGTGGTCGTCTTCGCCCACCTCACGGGGACCTACTAGCCGCTGCCGGGCCGGCGGTTCCGGCGGCCCGCGCTCAGCCCCACTGCTCGAAGCCGAGGCGGATCACCAGCGCCCCCACCACCGTGAGGAGCACGCCGCGGACGAAGGCGCTGCCCTTCTTGAGCGCCATGCTCGCGCCGATCATGCCGCCGGCCAGGTTGAACAGGGCCATCAGCGCGGCCAGCTGCCACAGCACCCGGCCCTGGTAGGCGAACATCGCGAGCGCCCCGGCGTTCGTGCACACGTTGACGATCTTGGCGGTGGCGGAGGCGGACACCAGGTCGAGGTGGAGCAGCGCGGTGAGGGCCAGCACCAGGAAGGTGCCGGTGCCGGGCCCGATGAGCCCGTCGTAGAAGCCGATGCCGAGACCGGCCAGTGCGATGGCCAGCAGGACCCGCTGCCGGGAGACGGGCGAGGCGGACGGGGCGGCGCCGAAGCCGGGCTTGAAGATCACGACGGCGGCGACGACCACGAGGACCGCCATGATCAGCGGACGCATGGCGTCCTTGTCGATGCCGCCCGCCAGCGCGGCGCCGCCCATCGAGCCGGCGAGCGCGGCGAGGCCGATCCGTACGGCGAGCTTGACGTTCACCGGGGCCTTGCGCACGTACGTCACCGCCGCGCCCGCGGTACCGACGATGGCCACCGCCTTGTTGGTGCCGAGCACTGTGGCGGGATGGGCCTGGGGCAGGCCGAGCAGCAGGGCCGGCAGCAGGAGCAGACCGCCGCCGCCGACCACCGCGTCGATCCATCCGGCGGCGGCCGCGGCCACGCACAGCACGATGATCATCGTTGTTGATATGTCAGGCACGGACCCGACCCTACGGAGCGGTTGGGTGCAGGGGCCATCAATCCCCGGAAACTTGCGCGAACGTTGAGGTTCGCCCGGCCGGCGCCCGGTCCGGGGCCACCGGCGCGGCCGGGTCCACGGCCGCCGTGAGCGCGGTCGCGGCGAGCACGCTGGCCAGCCCCAGCCCCGCCGCCAGCCGCCGCGCGGGCGGTACGGCGGCCGCGACCGACCTCCACGCCGACGGCTTCCGGTGCCGGGCCGGGGCGGGACCCGGCTGGGCACCCCCGGCCGGGGGTGCGTACAGGGGTGCGTAAGGCGGTGCGGACGGCGGCGCGGGCACGGACAGGGCGATGTGCAGCGGGTGGCGCATGGCGCGGCGGCCTCTCGGACGGCGGGGCGGAAGAACGCGGGGCGGCAGACGGCGTGCGGCCGGGCTCAGAAGGCGAAGCACTCGGAGTGGATGTGGCCGGCCGGCACCCCGGCCCGCAGCAGCGCGGTCCGCACCGCCCCGGCCATCCCCGGTGGCCCGCACAGGTACACGTCGTGCGCGGCGAGGTCCGGCACCAGCGCGGCCAGCGCCTGCGGGGCGAGCGGGTCGTAGGCGGCGCCGGACGGCCCCAGCAGGTAGTGCAGCCCGGCCTGCCGGTCGGCGGCGATGGCCTCCAGCTCACCGCGCAGGACGAGGTGTTCCTCGGCACCGGCCCGGTAGAGCAGGGTGAGGTCCCCGGGGCCGCCGGGCAGGGTCTCGAACAGGGCCCGGATCGGGGTGATGCCGACCCCGCCCGCGATCAGCAGCACCTTGGCCCGGGTCCGCCGGGCGGCGGTGAGCGCCCCGAACGGCCCGGTGGCCAGGACCCGCGTGCCGGGGCGCAGCCTGCGGATGCGGCGGGAGTGGCCGCCGAGGCCCTTGACGGTGATCCGGAGGGTGTCGTCGCGGACCGGCGCGGACAGCGAGAACGGCAGCGCGGTGTGCCAGAGCCTGCGCCGGAGGAACCGCCAGCGCAGGAACTGCCCCGGCTCGGCACGCAGTTCGGTCAGGTGCTCCCCGGAGACGGTGACGGAGACGACGCCGGGCCCCTCGACCCGTACCTCGGCGACCCGCAGCGCGTGCCGCAGGGCCTGCCGTACGGGGACCACGGCGCGGTACCAGACCAGCAGGACGGCGACGGCGGTGTGGGCGAGGGCCCAGAACCAGGCGACGGGGGCGACGTCGGGCCCGGCGAGCTGGTGGCCGAAGGCGAGGGCGGCGGCGAGGTAGACCAGCAGGTGCACCCCGCGCCAGGTCTCGTGCGACACCCGGCGGCGCAGCGCCCGGGCGGAGGTCACGCCGACCGCGGCCAGGAGGACGGTCCCGGCCGCGGCGGCGGCGAGCGCGGGGTAGCCGAGCAGGTCCCGGACGGCGGACACGACGTCGACCCCCTCGTGGACGGCGTAACCGAGCAGGGCGAAGAGCCCGTGCCCGAAGCAGAGGAGCAGGACGTGCTTGCCGCCGGCGGCGTGCCAGCGGGCGAGCCGGTCGGCGCCGACGCCGTGCTCCACGGCCGGTACCCGGGCCATGAGGAACAGCAGCACCAGCACCCCGTACCCGGCGAGCAGACCGGTCAGGTGGGCGGCCGTGGCGAACAGCGCGTCGGGCCGGGCCGACGGACGCACCTGCGCGGCCCAGAGCACGGTCACGACCCCCGCCCCGCCCAGCATCCCGCCCCTGACCCGCACCACCGCATCTCGCATGCGGGTCACGCTAAGCGCCCGGACGGGCACGCGGATGATCCTTAAGGCGGCCTTGAGGGAAGCCTCACCGGCCCTTAACCCCTGCGCTGAGGTGGGCGTTCCGTCCGGGTAACAACGGCGATGCGGCGGGGAAACAGCGTCCCCGCACGCTCGTGGCATGACCTCGGAGCAGCGTGTGGTGGTGATCGGCGGCGGCCTGGCGGGCCTGCGGCTGGCGCAGCGGATGAGCGGCCCGGACGCGGCGGTGACCGTGCTCGGCGAGGAGACGCACGTCCCGTACAACCGGGTGCTGCTCGCCGAGGTCCTCGCGGGCCGGTACGCGCCGGAGGTGACGGCCCTGCCCGCACCCGGCCCGGGGCTGCGGCGGGGCGTCCGGGCGGTCCGCATCGACCGCGCGGAGCGGGCGGTGCACTGCGACGACGGGAGCGTGGAGCGGTACGACACCCTGGTGCTGGCCACGGGTTCGAACCCGGTGCTGCCGCCACTGCGCGGACTGTTCGTACCGGACGGGCGGGAACTGCCGGACGGGGTGCACCCGTTCCGCACGATGGACGACTGCCTGGCCCTGTCTGCGGCCGTCAAACCAGGCGTGCGCGCGGTGGTCATCGGCGGCGGCCTGCTGGGGGTCTCGGCGGCCCGGGCGCTGGCGGCGCGGGGCGCGCAGGTGGTCCTGGCCCAGCAGGCGCAGCGGCTGATGGAGCGCCAGCTCGACGCGGACGCCTCGGCGCTGCTCCACGCCCACCTGACCGCGCTGGGCGTGGAGATCCACACGGAGTGCCGGGTGCGCGGCCTGAGCACGACCGGCCCGCCGGACGGCTCCCGCCGGGTCACCGGGGCCGAACTCGCCGACGGCTACCGGCTGGAGGCCGACCTCGTCGTGCTGGCCTGCGGGGTCCGCCCCCGTACCGGTCTGGCGGTGGCCGCCGGGCTCGACGTCCGCACGGGCGTCGTCGTCGACGACCGGCTGCGCACCAGCGACCCCCGCGTCCACGCCATCGGCGACTGCGCCGAGCACGCCGGCCGGGTGTACGGCCTGGCGGGCGCGGCCCTGGAGCAGGCCGACGCGCTGGCCGCGATCCTCACCGGCCCGGCCCCGCACCGGCGCGCGGCCGGCCCGCCCGCCGCCGGGTTCACCAGCGCACCGGAGGCCGCCCCGCGCGGAGCCGCCCCGGAGGCCGCCGCCACCGCCGGACCGGCCGCCCCCGACGACCGCCCCGGCGCGGCGGCCCCGTACACCGGCACCCGGGCCCTCACCCGGCTCACGCTCGGCGGAGCCGGCCACCGCACGCTCGACCTCGCCGCCTTCGGCGAGACCACCCCGCTCCCCGGCGACGACGTGGTCCGCCTCGCGGACGCCACCCGCCGGACCTACCGGCAGGTCGTCGTCCGCGGCGACCGCCTCGTCGGCGGGGTCCTGCTCGGCGAGCTCTCCAGCGTGGGCGCCCTCGCCCGCGGCTGGGAGGGCGGCGAGCCCCTGCACGACCCCGCCGACCTGTTCCGCCTGCTCACCGACGACGGAGGCCACTGACATGACCGAGCCCCTGCCCACCCTCGTGCTCATCGGGCACGGCATGGTCGGCCAGCGCTACCTCGAAGCCCTCGCCGAGCGGGGCGTCACCGCTACCCACCGGGTCACCGTGCTCTGCGAGGAGCCCCGCCCGGCCTACGACCGGGTGCACCTCACCTCGTACTTCTCCGGCAGCACCCCCGAGGACCTGTCCGTGACGCCGTCCGGCTTCATGGCGGAGCACGGCATCGCCCTGCACCTCGACGACCCCGCCGAGTCCGTCGACCGGGAGGCCCGCACCGTCACCTCCCGCTCCGGCCGTGTCTTCCCGTACGACGTCCTGGTCCTGGCGACCGGAAGCCACCCGTTCGTGCCGCCGGTCCCCGGCAAGGACGCGCCCGGCTGCTTCGTCTACCGCACCATCGAGGACCTCCTCGCCATCGAGGAGTACGCCAAGACCCGCACCCACGGCGCGGTCGTCGGCGGCGGACTCCTCGGGCTGGAGGCGGCCGGCGCCCTGCAGGGCCTCGGACTCACCGCCCGGATCGTCGAGTTCGCCCCGCGCCTGATGCCCGTCCAGATCGACGAGGGCGGCGGCGCGGCCCTGCTGCGCACCATCGAGTCCATGGGCCTCACCGTCCACACCGGCGTCGGCACCCAGGAGGTGCTGACCGGCGCGGACGGCAGCGTCAGCGGAATGCTGCTCTCCGACGGCTCCCGCGTGGACACCGAACTCGTTGTCTTCTCCGCGGGCGTCCGCCCCCGCGACCAGCTGGCCCGCGCCGCCGGACTGGACGTGGGCGAGCGCGGCGGCATCGCCGTCGACGCCCGCTGCCGCACCTCCGACCCGCGCGTGTACGCCATCGGCGAGTGCGCGCTCGCCGTCGACGGCCGGGTGTACGGCCTGGTCGCCCCCGGCTACGAGATGGCCGAGACCGCCGCCGACGACCTGCTGGGCCGCGAGAAGGAGTTCACCGGAGCCGACCTCTCCACCAAGCTCAAGCTCCTCGGCGTCGACGTGGCCTCTTTCGGCGACGCCCACGGCGCCGCCCCCGGCAGCCTCGACGTGGTCTGGTCCGACTCCCGCTCCGGCGTCTACAAGAAGCTGGTCGTCTCCCCCGACGGGGTGCTCCTCGGCGGGGTCCTGGTCGGCGACGCCGACTCGTACGGGCTGCTGCGTCCCCTCACCGGCAGCGTGCCGCCCGTCCCCCCCGAGCAGCTGGTCCTGCCCGCCGGCCTCGGGGCGCCCGTCGCGCTCGGCCCGTCCGCGCTCCCCGACCACGCGGTGATCTGCTCCTGCCACAACGTCACCAAGCGGGCCATCGCCGCCTGCGCCACCGTCCCCGAGGTCAAGAAGTGCACCAAGGCGGGCACCGGCTGCGGCAGCTGCCTCAAGGTGATCGGGCAGCTGCTGCCGCCCGCGGCCGACCCGGGCCTGTGCGGCTGCTTCCCGCACACCCGCACCGAGCTGTACGAGATCGTCCGCACCCGGCGGCTGACGTCGTACGCGGAGCTGCTGGACGGCCACGGCCGCCCGGAGGCCCGCGGCGGCGACGGCTGCGAGGTGTGCAAGCCCGCCGTCGGCTCGATCATCGCCTCGCTCGCCCCGGTCCTCGGGGCCAGTGGCTACGTCCTCGACGGGGAACAGGCCGCCCTCCAGGACACGAACGACCACTTCCTCGCCAACATCCAGCGCAACGGCTCCTATTCGGTCGTCCCGCGCATCCCCGGCGGCGAGATCACCCCGGACCGGCTGATCGTGATCGGCGAGGTGGCCCGGGACTTCGGCCTCTACACGAAGATCACCGGCGGGCAGCGGATCGACCTCTTCGGCGCGAGCGTGGACCAGCTCCCGCTGATCTGGGCCCGGCTCGTCGACGCCGGCTTCGAGTCCGGGCACGCGTACGGGAAGGCGCTGCGGACGGTGAAGTCCTGCGTGGGACAGACCTGGTGCCGCTACGGGGTCCAGGACAGCGTGCGCATGGCCATCGGCCTGGAGCTGCGCTACCGGGGCCTGCGGGCGCCGCACAAGCTGAAGTCGGCGGTCTCCGGCTGCGCCCGCGAATGCGCGGAGGCACAGAGCAAGGACTTCGGGGTGATCGCGACGGCGAGCGGCTGGAACCTCTACGTCGGCGGCAACGGCGGGGCCACCCCGCGCCACGCCGACCTGCTGGCCCAGGACCTGTCGGACGCCGAGCTGATCCGCCTCGTCGACCGGTTCCTGATGTTCTACATCCGCACCGCCGACCGGCTGGAGCGGACCTCCACCTGGCTGGAGCGGATGGAAGGGGGTCTGGAGCACCTGCGGGACGTGGTCGTGCACGATTCCCTCGGGCTGTGCGCGGAGCTGGAGTCCCTGATGGCCGGCCACGTCGCGCACTACCGCGACGAGTGGGCCGAGACCCTGTCGGACCCGGAGCGGATGCGCCGGTTCGTGTCCTTCGTCAACGCGCCCGGGGCCCCCGACCCGACCGTGAAGTTCGTGCCCGAACGCGACCAGGTCAAGCCGGACCTGGCCGTCCTGACCCTTCAGCCGCTGGGAGGCGCCCGATGACCGTCGAACTGGAGCTGGAGGACGGATGGCTGGCGGTGTGCGAGCTGTCGGCGCTCCTCCCCGGCCGGGGCGTCGCCGCCCTGCTGCCCGACGGGAGCCAGGCCGCGGTGTTCCTCGACCGCGCGGGGCGCCCGTACGCCATCGGCAACCAGGACCCCTTCACCGGGGCGCACGTGCTGTCGCGGGGGCTGCTGGGGTGCGCGGCCGGGCGGCCGTTCGTGGCCTCGCCGCTGCTCAAGCAGCGCTTCGACCTGGAGTCGGGGCGCTGCCTGGACGACGAGGAGGTCGCGGTCCGGACCTACCGGGTGCGGACCGCCGCCACCTCGTGAGGGCGGTGCTCAGCCCTGGACCGCCGCCGGGTCCATCCACATGATCTCCCAGGTGTGACCGTCGAGGTCGTCGAAGGCCCGGCCGTACATGAAGCCGAGGTCCTGGGCCGGACGGGACTCGGTGCCCCCGGCGGCGACGGCCGCGTCGACGAGCGCGTCGACCGCGGCGCGGCTCTCGGAGCTGAGACAGAGCAGGACCTCGGAGGTCTTGGTGGCGTCCGCGATCTCCTTGTGGGTGAAGTCCTTGTAGCGGGCCTCGGTCAGGAGCATCGCCACGATCGTGTCGCTGATCACCATCGAGGCGCAGTTCTCGTCGCTGAACTGGGCGTTGAAGCCGTAGCCGAGCTCGCCCCAGAAGGCCATGCTGGCGTCCAGGTCCTTGACCGGCAGGTTGACGAAGATCATGGTGGCGGACATCTCGGTCCCTCTTCCCTCGGGTGAAGCTCGCACCGTGCGGCGCTTTCGAGAGGTAGACCGGGGGACGCCGGAAAACTCATCGCTCTTGGCAAAAAACCCGTACGGCTTCTTGGACAGGCACGAATCCGCAGGTCAGGAGCGTCCGGTCCAGGCGCGCACACCACCCGGACGGCTCAAGCGCGGCGTGCGGGGCGCGGGCCCCGCACGGAAGGGCCGGCGGAGGGCCCGCGCAGGGCCGCAGGGGTCCCCGCCGGTCGCCGCGTGCCACGTGCGGGGCGAAACCCCGGGCGCCGGATTCGGCCGGAACCCGCCCCTCGGCGCGCCCGGCGGCGGAGGCCGGCGGGCGGGGTGCGACTGGGCGTACGCACACCGAATCGTCCGGCGCCCGGTGAACGGCGCCGCCGGCGAGAAGCGGAAAACCTTCCGGAAAGAGCCCCCGGCACCCTGAAATTCCTTCAGGTGAATGGCGCACGGTCATTGACCTCGCGCCGGTCGCTCGCGCGTCATGAGGAATTGACGTCACGTCAACTCAGCTCTCCTAGGTTCCTCGACGCGTGCGACCCCGCGTCCGACCGGACGCGGGGCCTTCCTCCCACAGGAGTGACCGTGGAACGTCGTACCTTTCTGCGCGGCGCAGTCATAGGCTCGTCTGCCGCCGCCTTCGGCGGCACCCTGATGCACGGGGCGGCCTACGCGGCCCCCGCCCAGCCGGGGGCCGGGCCGTACGGGGCGCTCGGCGCGGCCGACGCCAACGGGCTCCAGCTCCCCGCCGGCTTCAGCAGCCGGGTGATCGCCCGGTCCGGCCAGAACGTCGGCTCCACCACCTACAAGTGGCACAGCGCGCCCGACGGCGGCGCCTGTTTCGCGGACGGCACGGGCTGGATCTACGTGTCGAACTCGGAGATCAACCCGAGCGGCGGCGCCAGCGCGGTGCGGTTCGGCGCGGCGGGCACGATCACCGGCGCCTACCGGATCCTGTCGAACACCCGGCAGAACTGCGCGGGCGGCAAGACCCCCTGGAACACCTGGCTGTCCTGCGAGGAGGTCACCCGCGGCTACGTGTACGAGACCGACCCGTACGGGGTGAACGCGGCCGTCCAGCGCCCGGCGATGGGCCAGTTCAAGCACGAGGCGGCCGCCGCCGACCCGGTCCGCAAGGTGATCTACCTGACGGAGGACGAGTCGGACGGCTGCTTCTACCGCTTCGTCCCGACCACCTGGGGCAGCCTCTCCGCCGGCACCCTGCAGGTCCTGAAGGCGTCCACGGCCACCTCCGGCTCGTTCACCTGGGCCAACGTCCCGGACCGCGACGGCTCCCCGACCGCCACGCGCAGCCAGGTCTCGGGCGCGAAGAAGTTCAGCGGCGGCGAGGGCTGCCACTACGCCAACGACACCGTGTGGTTCACGACCAAGGGCGACAACCGGGTCTGGCAGCTGAACCTCGCCACCAGCACCTACGAGCTGGCCTACGACGACTCCCTGGTCCCCGGCGGCGCGGCCCCGCTGACGGGCGTGGACAACGTCACCGGGTCCTCGTACGGGGACCTGTACGTGGCCGAGGACGGCGGCAGCATGGAGGTCTGCGTGATCACGCCCGACGACGTGGTCGCCCCGTTCCTGCGGATCACGGGACAGTCCTCCTCGGAGATCACCGGCCCGGCCTTCTCCCCCGACGGCACCCGGCTCTACTTCAGCAGCCAGCGCGGGACGAGCGGCAGCTCGTCGGGTGGAATCACGTACGAGGTCACCGGCCCCTTCCGCACCTGACCCCGGCCCCGGCCCCTGGCCCCCGGCCCCGCTCCCGGCCTCCGGACGCGCGTCCGGAGGCCGGGGGCGGTTCACGACGCCACCGCGCCGCCCATCAGC